>CAZKCA010000003.1:0-92136 GCA_964551495.1 uncultured Candidatus Saccharibacteria bacterium | reverse complement strand
ACATACAGAGGTGAGTTTCTCTCTCCCCTATGTGGCACAGGAGCAACAAAAGGTGAATCTGTCTCAGACATAATTTTATCGATTGGGGTATATTCTATAAATTGATCGTAGTCCGGAGTAAAAGTTATTACCCCAGTAAAAGAAACACTGAAACCAATATTTAAGAATCTTTTAAGAATTTCCATGTCACCCGCAAAAAAATGAGCATTGCCTTTTAATTTTTCCCCCGCTTCTTTAAATTTATTTTCTAAAATATCTAGGGAATCTAAATATGCATCAAATGTATTTTTACTTGGTCTTATATGAAGCATAAGAGGTTTGCCTGTCTCTATTGATAAATTGATATGTTCCTCAAAAATTTCTTTTTGAACCTTTTTTATTTCAGAGTTATCTGTTGGGAGTCTAAAATAGTCCAGTCCAGTTTCTCCTATGGCAACTACTTTCTTTTCATCTGTAAGATGAATTATTTCTCTATCAAAAACAGATAGATGGTTTAAGTCCGACGGATGTTGTCCAACACAGGCAAATATATTTTCGTTCTGCTGTGCAAGTTCTACACATTTTTTAGAAGTTTCAAGGTTTGTACCAATAGAAATAGTAGCAACCTTTTCTTCTTTCATTTTCTCTATCTCCTCTTCTCTGTCATTTTCATAATCAGGAAAATAAAGATGAGAATGTATATCTATGTATTCAAAATTCATACAAATAAATTAATCTTTTCTTAAAAAAAGAGGTGTCTCTGGGGATTTATTTTCTTTTACTAAGTTTTTTATTTTCTCAGATGTATCTGGCATTATTGGTTCTAAAAGTCTTGCCACATAATAAAGTTTGGAAGCCAAAAATATTATCATCGTCTCTCCAACCTCTTTATTTTCTTTAACAGCTTTGAATGGTTTATTCTCTTGAATATATTTATCCATCTCCCCTATTTCGTTCCAAACTAAATCACAAGCTTTATTAATTTCAAAATTATTTAAATGGTTTATGTATTCTTCGGGAAAACCTACGTCTGAAACTGGAACAGGAGAAGTAAGGTTATCTTCTGCCATTTTCATAATTCTAGATGTTAAGTTTCCTATACCATTTGCCAAATTAGCATTATAACTTTCTTTAAACTTTTCCAAAGTTAAATCTCCATCTTCAAAAGGAGTAATTTCTCTGGCGAAATAATACCTAAGAGCATCTTTTCCATATTGATTTATAAGATCAAATGGATCTATAACATTTCCTAATGTTTTAGACATTTTTACTCCACCAGAAGTTATGAGACCATGAACAAATATTGACTTTGGCAAAGGAAGATCTGCAGACATGAGCATGGCTGGCCATATAGCAGAGTGAAACCTGAGTATATCTTTACCTATTACATGAACATCAGCAGGCCAAAATTTTTTAAACAATTCATCATCTCTTCCAAAACCTAAAGCTGAAATGTAGTTAACCAAAGCATCGCACCAAACATATATAACCTGATCTGGGTCGTTTGGAACAGGAATACCATGAGGAACAGTCTTGACTGGTCTAGAAAAACTTACATCTTCTAAACCACGATCTAACAAAGCCAATATTTCATTTTTTCTTGATTCTGGTATAACTTTTATTTCATCAATTCTTATTTTCTCTTTTATACGAACAGTATATTTAGAAAGTTTAAAAAAATAATTTTCTTCTTCTATCTCTTCTGGAGAAGTGCCGTGGACAGGACACTTACCACCTACCAAATCTTTTTCTTTATAAAAAGTCTCACAACCAACACAGTAAAGTCCTTTATAAGTGGCCTTGTATATATCCCCTGCTTCCACAAGCTTATTCCACAAAGCTATTGCGCCAGGCCAATGCTTTTCTTTATCACTAGTTCTTATAAATTGATCATATGAAATCCCCAACTGACTGTATAGTTTCTTAAAATTATCAGAAATATTTTGAAGATAAACAGAAACATCTTCGCCTTTTTCTTCAACTGACTTTAATATCTTACCTGTATTTTCATCAGACCCAGTCAGAAAATAAGTGTCCTTTCCTAATAATTTATTATACCGATTTAAAATATCGCAGACTGTAACTGTGTAGGCATGACCCATATGCAAATTTGCATTGGGATAAAATATAGGAGTAGTAATATAAAATTTATTGTCCATTTTCAGCTTTCAATTGTTCTAATTTTTCTTTCTCAACATCGTTTACATATTCAAGCAAAGCGGTAACTATCGGCACTGATAGCAAGAGACCTAAGAATCCAGCTAATTCATAACCAACAGCCAAAGAAACAATTGATATTATTGGAGAAACTCCAACAACGTTTTTTACAACCAGAGGATATATTAAATGGTTTTCAAATTGCTGAACTATGATATACCAACCTGCAGCTAAAATAGCCAAAGTAACCCCACCATCAACAAAAGCTATCATTATACCTGGAATAGAAGAAAGAATCGGTCCAAACAAAGGAATTATTTCAAAGACAGCAGCCAAGACAGCCAAAAGTAAAGTATTCGGCACACCAAGCAAAGTCAAACCTAGATAGACAAGCATTCCAACAATAATAGCCAGGACCAACTGACCTTGCATCCATTGACCTATTTTGTTTTGAGACCTGGTCCAAAGATTTATTATATATTTTTCATGTTTAACAGGAGTGACCAGTCTTAAAAATTTAATTACTCCATTTTCATCCACAGAAAGATAGAAAGATAGAACGATTATTAGAACAAAACTAAGTATTCCTCCAAAAATTGAAGATACTGTATTGAATGTGCTAGAAGAAAGACTTTGAATAAATCCATTTATATTATAAATAACATCCTGTAACCTTATTGAATCTGTTAGTGTAGAAAAAGGTTGTAATATATCGTTTTGACCTATCTCTGAAAAAGTTTGTTCATTAAAATATAAAGGAATATTTTTTAAAAAATTAGTAGCATCAGCAAGAAATGGTAAAACCAAAAAATAAACAGAGGCTATCAACAGTAGAGCTATGATAAGATAAACAATAATTACAGATGGTAGTCTTGGTATTTTGTGTCTTATAAACCACTTTGTTATAGGTTCAATAGCCGAGGCAATAACCACAGAAGTTAAAACCACCAACAGTATCTCTTTTACAATAAATAAAGCCCAAAAAACTAAACATATAAGAACAAACCTTATGATGGTTCCTGTGCTTATACTGAAAATATAGTTATTAGTTTGCATAACAATATAATAGCACCCGATAATGTTTTAGACAAAACAAACTAAAAGGCTAATTCTTTCTCGATTTCCTCTTGATTGACTATATTTCCTATAGCAGCCATGTTTAATCGTTCATTAGTCATTATCTCTTTAGCTAAATCCATAAGATCTTGAGCTGTAACGGCTTCTATATGAGAAGCAAATTGAGAAGGTGTAACCATTTCACCTGATACAATCTTTTGCATAGCATAATATTCAGCTACAGAGTCAGATGACTCTAACCCAAGAAAAGTACTACCTACTATATAATCTTTTGCTTTTTTTAATTCAATTTCTGGAACCAATTCATTCTTAATCTTTTTAAATTCTGACATTATAGCTTTTACTACCTCTACAACTCTATTTGTATCCACTCCGGTAGAAACAGACAAAACACCGTGATCTGTAGATTCGTCTGTTTCAGACCTGACATAATATCCGACCCCCATCTCCTCTCTTAGTTTTTGAAATAATCTAGAACTCATTCCTCCACCTAAAACAGCATTTAATACTCTTAAAGTAGTATTTCTTTTATCGTTACCTGGAAAAGTTTTTACACCCAAAACGATATGAGTTTGATCTGTATCCTTTTCTCTTATTAAAAGTTCTGGCTTAGTTTGTTTTTCAACAACAGGTAAACAGTCTGATTTTGGAGAAGTACTTATATTTTCAAAATATTTCTCAACTAAATCTTTAACTTTTTCTTCGTCTATATCTCCTGCAACAAAAACAGTTGTACCAGAAGCAACATAATGTTTGTTTCTGTAATCAATAAAATCTTGTTGTGACACTTTTAAAACATTTTCTTTTGTACCTATAACCCAATACCCTGCTGGCTGATCTTTATATAGAGTTTCAGAAAAAACATCTTGAACTAGCCTATGTGGCATATCCTCGTAAAGATTCATCTCTTCAATTATCACACCTTTTTCTTTTTCAATTTCATTTGGATCAAAAACAGGATTCAGATATATATCAGAAACAACATCCATTATTGTTTCTAGGTGTCTTGGGTGAGCTTTAGCATAATAACCAGTAAATTCTTGGGATGTAAAAGCGTTGTTTTGAGATCCAATACTATCAAGCTCTCTAGATATATGAAGAGCTGTTGGTCTTTTAGAAGTACCTTTAAAACACATGTGTTCCAAAAAATGAGAAATACCGTTATTATCCTTGTCTTCATACCTAGAACCAGTAGAAACAACAACCAAAACTGTCACAGAAGGACTGTCTTTCATTTTGGATGTTACTAGATTTAAGCCATTTTTTAGAGTTGTTTGTGTGTAATTCATATAAAACCTTTATTTTAAGCCATTTTTTATAAAACAGTTTTTTACCCAGTGAATATAGCACAATTTCAAAAATAAAAAAGTTTTCAAAAATTAGACAACTTTTTTATTTTTAGGTCAAAATTATTTAATCTTATCTTTCAGATAATCTACTATTTCGTCCAAATTTATTCTTTTTTGATTTCCAGTATCTCTGTCTCTAACAGTTACAGTGTTATCTTTTTCAATTGTCTCAAAATCAACAGTAACACAGAAAGGAGTTCCGATTTCATCTTGTCTTCTATATCTTTTACCAATATTTCCATTATCATCAAATTCAACTGTTTCAAATTCCACCTTAAGAAGGTTATAAACTTCTTTTGCTTTGTTTACTAACTCTGGCCTATTTTTTAAAAGAGGAAATACTGCAACTTTTATAGGAGCGACCTTCGGTGGGAATTTTAAATAAACTCTTTTTTCACCATTCATCTCATCTTCTGTATAACAAGAAACTAAAACAGCTAGCATTGTTCTACCGTGTCCCATTGAGGGCTCTATAACATGAGGGATAAATTTATCTTTTGTAACTTCATCCATAAAAGATAGATCTACACCCGAACCTTCAGCGTGTTTCTTTAGATCATAGTCTGTCCTGTATGCTAGACCATATAATTCTTTTCTTCCAAAAGGCCATTCAAATTCAAAATCTATTGTTCTTTTTGAATAATGAGCCCTATCCAGAGGAGAGACTTCAAGCTCAAATACTTTATCTTTATTTATTCCAACTCTCTCAATCCATCTCCACATTTCTTTTCTCCAAAATTCAAAATAATGTTCCCAATCTTTTTCTCTAATAAAAAATTCAAATTCCATCAAATCAAATTCTCTAACTCTAAAAAGAAAGTCTCTTGGAGCAATTTCATTTCTATAGGCTCTTCCTATTTGAGCTAAACCAAAAGGAAGATCTGGTCGCATTGTATCTAAAACATTTTTAAAATTAACAAACATTCCGGGAGCTATCTCCCCTCTTAGATAAGCGACAGAATCAGAAGAGCTTCCCATATTTAAAGGAAACATCAAATTAAATGCTTTTTCTTCTCCCAACTCTCCTCCACAATCTGAACATTTTTTGGATTCTAAATATTTCTTATCTAAATGATCTGCTCTAAACCTATGATGACATTTTTTACACTCAATCATTGGATCTGTAAATCCAGAAAGATGCCCACTAGATCTCCAGACAGCTTCTGGCATTATGGTTGGAGTAGATATACCAAAAATGTTTTCTTGTTCTCTGACAAAATGTTTCCACCACAAATCTTTTATATTGTGAGCTAATTCCGCACCATAAGGACCGTAGTCCCATGTTCCAGCTAAACCACCATAAATATCAGAACCTTGAAATACAAAACCTCTCCTTTTACAAAGAGAGACAACTTTTTCCATTAATTCATTTTTGGTTTCTTTTGACATATTGACTATCTATATTACAGAAAATCATTTAATTAACAACTTTTTCATTTCCAGAAATAAAATCATTACCTGTAAATAAAGTATTCGTTGCTGGTGCTCCTGTAGACAAATTTTGATTAGTATACGTATCCACGCCTGAAACAACAGAAGGTCCTATTATCTCTGGACTAGACCCTACCTGATTAACACTTGGGGTTATTCCTACTTTAAAATATACCTGTTTTGGAGAATATATATAACCTGTCCCAAAAGATAAGTTGCCTACATTCCAAGTCACTCTTCTTGTACTAGGATCATAGGTAACACTTTCACTTCCAGGTGTAACTTCTCCCTTCCAAGAAGCATACACAGGTAAAATGGCTGATACAGTAACTCCTGAAACATCGTTTACTGTATTAGTTAGAGTCCATGAAATTGTATAGGTTGTTTCTTGGTCCGCCCTAGGAGGAACAGGTCCACTATTTGAAATCCCCGCTATTGTCCTATATGAACGAGAAGCTAAGTTAAGAAGACTAGAAAATTTAACAGACACATTCTCCTCAGAAGATATAGTTTCTCCATTACTTACCCTCTCTCCAGACATTTTTATCTTCATATTTATTGTAGGATTTTTCATAGATCTTATGTCATCTATATTTGAAATTGATCTACTACTGAAAGAGAAACGTCCTTCTACTCCAGAAAGAAGTTCTGATAAATTCGAATTTGTGTTTTTATCCCAGATAATAGTGTTATCTAAAGACCTAAAGAAACCTCCACTACCAACAGAAACACCGTTTCTATCAAAAGCATTCCCAGAAAAAGAAACTTCTAGTCTAGCGCTTGATATTCTTTCTGGTAAAGTATTTTGCCAAGAAATTTCAGATGATACATTTTCTCCTAGATTAAAATTTTCTTTAGTAGTCCTAAAGCCCAAATTGAAGAATGATCTCCTAATACCTATTGTTATTTGTTCAGCAGCAAGATCTGTATCAAAATCTAAATTAGTATTATTTACCATATTTCCAACGGAAACACGGAAAGACCTATCTTCTAAATTTTGTCCAATAAGAGTCCCCACAACAGTTAAGGTTTTTTTCTGACCATCCTGTAATGTACCTAAATTCCAAATAGAATTATCTCTAGATGGTTTTATAGAAGAATCTTTATAGGTAAATCCGTACGGATATTCAACTTTTATTAAAGTGTTTTCAATTGGAACAACAGAGTTAGATGTAACATCTATAGTCAAATTAACGTCCTGTCCAGAGTTTATTTCTCTAGGATAACTAACGTTTAAAATAATTGGAGAAGAATTTATAACCACTTCATATGTCTTCTCTTTAGAAAACAAAGCGTTTGAATCGGCAACATTGTAATTAAGTCTTATATTTATTGGTTTTATCGCATCTTTTTCTCCAAATAAAGAGACTCTAAAAGAAGTGTCTTTTGAACTATTACTTCCTAAATTTCCTATTTCTATTCTTTCTCTGTTAACACTTTCACCTGTACCTGAAACTCTTGTCCCTTCTGGATACTCCAAAGACAAAACTGCATTTTCTAAATCCACCCTATTTGAATTAACAACGGAAACAATAAAATCTAACTCTTCTCCAGAAGCAACAGTGCTAGGTCCTGTTATTTTTATATCAACATTACTTGAAGATATTAAATTTAACCCACCAAAAAATATAAATAAGGCTGCACCCAAAGATAGAACAAAAAATACAACAGAAAACAAGAAAAACTTATTGAAAAATGAATTATTTTTTTTAGACATTTGTTCTGGAGAAAATTCAAAAGAATTATTATCACCCCAATTGGTAGGAACAGAAGACTCAACTTCTCTTACTGGAGTTCTTTTTTCTTTTGGAACCATTGCCTCATCTCTTGAGTATAAGGCTCTTTTTAATCTTTCTATTCGACTTTTATCAAATTCCATATAAAACAAATTATATCACAAATGACTCTCTTTCAAACCTTTATTTATATGACTAACCAACATTACCCTTTCAGACAAAACGTCCGAAATCAAGAGTTCTGGTTCTTTATTATAAATATATTTTTCTGTTTGATTATTTATTTCAATATAACCTAAATGATACAAGACTCTTAACATACATAAAACTTCCAAATTTTCTATATTAGATTTATCAATATTTTTCATTGCATTAAAAAAATTCAAAACCTCATTAAAAACCTCTGAACTTTTCTCCTCTCCAGGCATCATCCTAATTAAAACATTTGCTACATTTGCAATAAATTTTTTATGATGATTTTCATTTTCAAAGAAAAAGTTTTTTTGACATATAGCATTTGTTACCTTCCATCCACTCTTGCCTTTAACACAGGAAACTGTAACCAAAGAAAATTCCTGTAAGGAACTTTTTAATTTAGAGTTTTGTAATCTTACACCTTGAGCCTTGGCAAATATAAGTCCTAAATCTTTTGTTAAAACATAAAAAATACTGTTGGCCTCATCAACATTGATTTTTCTTAAGACAATTCCTTCTGTTGTATAAATATGATATGTCATCAAGACAACAAAATTACAGACAGGTTTTCTGAATCTTCATACTCAAACTCCTTAACTAAAGTGGTTTTAGAAATATTTTCAAAATATTTCTCAAAAATAAACTTGGTTTTTTGATCTGATAATAATTTTATTTTTATATATTGATTAGGAGCCAGATTATTTTCCTTCCTTAGATCCTGAATTTCTCTTACTATTTCCCTAACCAAACCCTCTTCTTTTAACTCTAAAGTAAGTTCAGTATCTAAATAAAAAGTACCACCTAATATGATTTCTTTTACGTTCACTTCTTCTTTGATGGTTTCTAGAAAATCAGGATCTAAATTATCTTCTATAGTTAAAGATTTGAGAGGTTGTCTAACTTTTAAAGAGCTAGCTTGCCTTAAATCAAGGGTTTTAGAGACAATCTCCCTAGTTTTAAGCATGTTTTCCAAAACGTCTTTTTCTATATTTATATTTTCCAAAGTTGGCCATTTTTCTAAATGAACACTCTCATTCTCTGCGCCACCTGTTACAGAAAGATACACTTCTTCAGCAATAAAAGGCATTACTGGAGAAATTATTTTTGATAATTCTCTTAAGACAAAAGCTGTGGTATTTGAAACATCTGTTTTTTCTGAAAGATCATCTGATTTAAACCTTTCTCTTGATCTTCTTATATACCAAGTAGACAAATCTTCAATAAAATCAGATATTGGTCTGACTGCCCTATCTATCTCGTATTTATCTAGGTTTTTTGTCACCTCATCCAATAACTCTTTTAACCTACTTAAAACCCATCTATCTAAAACATTTTTAGTTTGTTTGTATTCTGAAACATATGGAGTTTTATACATTTGGTAAAAAGACAATACATTATAGATTTTTTGTATTACTTTTTTATATATTTCATCTACACCTTTTTCAGAAAAATTTAAATCTTCTGACCTAACAACTGGAGATGACATTAGATAATATCTCATAGCATCAGCTCCATATTTATCTACTATGTCCAAGAGGTCAGGATAATTTTTCAAACTCTTAGACATTTTCCTCCCGTCTTCAGCCAAAATAAGTCCTGAAACAATAACATTTTTATAGGGAGATTTTTCAAAAATACCCGCCCCCAAAACAAGAAGTGTGTAAAACCAACCTCTTGTTTGATCTAATCCTTCTGCAATGAAATCTGCAGGAAAAAGAGGGCTATTATTTTTTTCAAATTCTTCTTTATTTTCAAAAGGATAATGTTGTGAAGCAAACGGCATTGAACCAGAATCATACCAAGTATCAAAAACTTCTGGAATTCTTTTTAGTTGGTTTCCTTCTTTATCTTTCAAAACAACATTATCTATATATGGTCTATGTAAATCTATCTCATAATTTTCATTATGAGGCAAAGATACAAAATTACACTCTTTTAGCTCAGCATTTTCAAATGAATCCTCGTAATAATAATTAATCATCTGAGAGACAGAATATCCTCTAGAGTAAAGCATCATCATGTTTACTACTGCACCATGACTTACTATCAATATATTTTTTCCTTCATACTTAGAATCTATTTCATGCAAGAATTCTGCCGTTCTTTTTCTTAAATCATTCCATGACTCAGCTTGGCCGATATTGTTTTCAAATCTTTCTCTAACAGATTTAAAGTTGCCCAGAAAATCTTCCCAACTTTTCCTGTCATAATCCCCTGCATATAATTCTTTTATTCTTTCATCCTCTACAATAATATCTTTTGACAACCCCAACTCTTCTATAACAATTTCTGCTGTTTGTTTTATCCGAAGAAAAGGAGAAACAAAAATTAGATCTATTTTTTTATCTTTAATTTGTCTAGCTACCTCTCTAACCTCCTCTTTACCTTTTTCTGTCATGGGATTTATTGTTGTATCTTTGCAGTTTATTAAATCCCCTGAAACATTGTCTTCCGATTGTCCATGACGAAGAAGAAAATAATTGTTTTTCTTCCCTATATGATTTTTTAAATCAGAAATAGATCCGATTACAAAATTTTCTTTTTTGTCGTTTTGCCAAACAGGAAGTGGAGCACCCCAATATCGGGACCTTGAGATATTCCAATCTCTCGCTCCCTCTAACCACTTACCAAACCTACCCTCTCCAATAAAATCTGGGTTCCAAGAAACCTCTTTGTTAAGATTTATCATTTTATCTTTCAAATCTGTAACTTTTACAAACCAAGAAGAGGTAGCGTAATTTAAAAGAGGGGTTCCGCATCTCCAACAATGAGGATATGAGTGAATTATTTTTTCTTTAGCAAAAAGACTTCCCTCTTTTGCTAGGTATTTTATTATTTCTATATCTGCTTTTTGATGAGCTTGCCCTTTAGTGTGCTCTGCTCCACTACTAGGGTCATCTTTCGGTTTTACTTGCTCTCCAAAAAAATCAGTTACTTCTTTTTTAAATGTTCCATCAGTTGCAACATGCTGAATAAAAGGCAATCTATTTTTTATACCCAAATTCATATCATCCTCCCCAAAAGATGTAGCTATATGAACAAGTCCAGTTCCTGTTTCTACATCAACAAAATCTGCTCCATATATTTTCCATGCGTTTTCTATGTTTTCTATTTCTGCATTTTTATAATATGGGAAAATTGGTTCATATTTTTTACCAACCAAATCTTTTCCTTTTAATTCTTCTAGCACCTCAAAATCATTTTTCAAAACTTTTTCTGCAAGTTCTTTTAGAACAAAAATTAAATCTTCTCCTTTTTTAACTTTTAAGTATGTAAAATCTGGGTTCACTGCAATAGCAACGTTTCCTGGAAGAGTCCAAGGGGTTGTTGTCCAAATAAGTGCGTATGTATTTTCTTCATCCAAAATCTTTACTTTTACGTAAACAGAAATATCAGTTATGTCTTTATACCCCAAGTTTACTTCAAAATTTGAAAGTGTTGTCTCGCAATGAGGACAAAGATGCATTGCTTTGAAACCATTGTAGACAAGGCCTTTGTCATACAAAGTTTTAAATGACCACCAAACAGACTCAGTATAAGTAGAGTCCATTGTTCTATAATCATTATCCATATCTACCCATCTGCCAGATCTAGGTATTATCTTTTTCCATTCATCGCTGTATCTTAAAACAGAATTTCTTGCTTCAATATTAAACTTTTCAAGTCCATATTTTTCTATATCCTTTTTTGAAGAAAGTCCCAATTCTTTTTCAACAAGATTTTCTATAGGAAGACCATGACAATCCCATCCCCATTTTCTCAAAACTTTTTTCCCTCTCATTGTTTGATATCTTGGTATCAAATCTTTTATTGTCCCAGCCAATATGTGCCCATAGTGAGGAAGTCCAGTAGCAAAAGGAGGGCCATCAAAGAATACAAAATTCCCTTCTGGATTTTCTTTTTCCAGACTTTTTTTGAAAATTTCTTTTTCTTGCCAAAATTTTAATATTTTCTCTTCTTTTAAAGATACTTCTGATTTATTTTTCTCCATATTTTTTAAAAAGTAAAAACTCGTCCTCACACGACAAATGTTTGCCGGGTAAGGACGAGTTTCCTCGTGGTACCACCTTACTTACTTCTCATTTAGCTATAACGGGCACACCCGTTGGGTTCTACTTTGCTAGAAATTAAATTGAAAGCATTTCTTCCCAAAGCTAGAGGTGATTAGTCTCGTAACGCTTGTTAGTTTATATTAACAAAGATAGTGATTTTGTAAATGAAAAAGGACTAAGTCTCAAGGATCAAAAATATCCAATAAACTTAGTCCTAAGTACTAACTTGCTTGCCCCGTAGTCAGCTCTGCTGTACTACTGGGGAGCGAGAACGGCAGACGGAGAGTTGTCGCTCCAGGTGTAATATAGCCAAAGCACGTGCCAGTCCCACACACCGTCAGCCCAGAACAGGTACAGAACAAAACGGTGACCGTCCGAGTTCCGAAGGACCGTGCCATCAAAATAAATGTAAAGAGTTCTACCTTTAACCTTCTCTTTCCAGCTCTCGGGAATGAGGTGCTGATTAGTCCAGAGCGTGTAGAAAACATCGGCGTCTAGTCTAACCAAACCCGATGCTTTGAGACGATTTAGATTTTCTTCTCCACTAACGTACGTCTCGCCATCCTTGAGCATCGTCCGCAGCTCCACCTTTGTAAGGTCCAGCTCGGATAACGCTGCGGAGCGAGTGTCCGTCTCTTCCGCCACAATACTCCAACCTTTGCCGATGAACTTGGCAGGGTTGAAGCGACCACGGCTGATTGAGATGGCCTTCGACTCGCCGACGATTATACGACCACCGTTTCGGAGGAACACAGTGAACTGCTGTCCTGCCTGACGAGGGTCGTTGATGATACGCTGTATAGTTTCACTATCCAGTTTGTTCCAGTCCGTGTTGTTTGCGAGGACCGAGAACAGGTTCAAGGACTGACCGATAGCAATGGCTTTTCCCATTTTTCTGTCCTTTCAAAAATCCTGATGCAGGCTTGAATTTAGACCTTTGGTCTTCCCGCACCTTCTCTGTATATTATATCATATTTAAGGTAAAAAATCAAGTTTAGTTTTCACTACGATATATCGTAGTGAAAACTATTTACATTCTTTCTGGAACTTTTATTCCCAAGATATGTAAGCCTGACTTCATAACAAAAACAAAAGCTTTAATGATAGCTAGTCTATAAGAAGCATTTTTATTATCTTTATCTATTATTCTTTCAACAGAATAAAATGAATTAAACTCTGAAGCCAAGAGAGTAAGATATGTGACTAAGTGATGTGGAGCATACTCAACAGCAGATCTATTTAAAATGGATGGAAATCTTTCCAGTAATTTTTCGAGTAAAGTTACTTCCCAACCTTCTGGCTGTTTTGCCGATACTTCCACAATGTCTTTGGCTTTTCTCAAAACAGCTTCGGCCCTAACTACTGAGTACTGTAAATACGGACCAGAATCCCCTTCCAGTGAAAGGGCTTTGTTTATATCAAAAACAATATCTCCTCCAATAGACTGTCTTAGTATTGAATATTTCAAAGCACCCAGCGCAACAATTTCTGAAATAATATCTTTTTCTTCATCTGAAATAATTGCCTCTCTTACTTTGTTTGTGGCACCCTCTTTTAGAGAATCTATTATCCACTCAGCAGAAAGAACAGCTCCTGTCCTAGAAGACATTTTTCCAGACGGAAGTTTCAACATTCCGTGAGATAAATGAAGAAGTCTACCTGTAAGATCTGGGAAAATTTCTTCTAGAGCTTTTTCTGTAACTTTGAAAAAAGCATCTTGCTCGTTTGCTGTTACTGTAATTGATAAATCGAACGGATAACATTTCTCTCTTTTTATATCCATGAGTCCAATCTCTTTTGCTTCATATGTAGGTAAACCTTCAGAACTTATAAAAACTCTGGTGTGTAGTCCAAATTTTTCACCCTTAAAAACAACAGCTCCTTCACTTTTTTCAAAAACACCTTTATTTAAAAATTCTTCAACAATTCTTTTACCTATAGGAGCAGACTGACTTTCATAAAAATGAAAATCAAAATTACTACCCAGTCTTTGATAAATTTTATCAAAATAATTTAAAGAAACATCTAAACCTTTCTCATATAGGATATTTATATTTGAATCAGACTTATCATAAATCTTTTTATTGATATCTATAATTTCTTTTTTTAAATTTTCATTAGAATCATAAAACTTTGCCCCCAAAGCATAAGCCTGACCCAAAGTTTTAATATCTAAGTTTGTTCCAACCCCAAGATTAACTACCCCCCATAAAGTTTTAGCCACATGTAAACCAACGTCGCCATGATAAGAAGTACGAATAACCTCATCTCCTTGAGATTCAAGAATTCTAGATATAGATTCACCTATAACATTATTCATCAAGTGACCAATATGAAATTCCTTGAAAGGATTCGGTTGAGTGTATTCAATAACAATTCTTTTGCCAGAAAAATGTTTGTGCTCACCAAAATCATCTCCTTCTTTGTTTATTTTTTCTATAGCCTCTGCAAATATTTCTGGACTTATTGTTATATTTATAAACCCAGGTCCAGCAACCTCTATCCTAGAAACTTCTTTTATTTTTGATTTTGATAAAGTCTCAACATAATCTTTTGCTAAATCAAATGGTTTTTTACCTTCATCTTTGGCAGTTATCATTGCTATATTACAAGCAAAATCTCCATGAGATGAATCAGCCGGATACTCCAAAACAAAATCTTTTTCGATTTTTAAAGTATCTTTTATCCAATTTTTTACTGTTTGTTGTAATTTCATTTTATTTTCCTGTACTTCCTAATCCACCTTGACCTCTTTCGGTTTCAGATAATTCTTGTACTTCTTCAATTTCTGTAATAACCACCGACTGAATAAGCATTTGGGTAATTTTATGTCCCTTCTCAAAAGTATAAGGCTCCTTACCTAGATTTATCATACCAACAATCACTTCTCCTCTGTAGCCTGAATCTAAAACTCCACCCAGTATTTTTAAACCATTTTTTATTGATAATCCACTCTTGTCCCACAAAAGCCCCACATATCCTTCAGGAACTTCAAATGCGAGACCACTCTTTATTCCTACAGATTCTCCAGGTTTTATAGTTATAGTCTCAAGAGAAAAAAGATCCATTCCAGCGTCCCATTTCTTTGCATATTCAGGCAACTTAGCTTCTGGGTGAAGTTTTTTAACCTTTAAAATCATAGAGCCATAATATCATTGACTTTGGTTTTTATAAAGTGTAGCATCCCAAATGGAGGAAACAGGAAATGAGAAAAAAATCACCCGTGAAAAAACAAAGGCAAACTATTCACCATAAAGATCCAAAAGGTTTCAGAGATAAAAAACTAACCATGATAACTGTAACAGACACAGAAAATAAAATTGGTGAAAGTGGTTCTTCTGGACAAATTTCAAATCTAACGATGGAAATAAAACATTTCGATCGCACTTTTGAAAACATTTGTATATTCGGAAGAAAAACCTTCCAAGATATGGTAGAGGTTTTAGGGACTCCGCCTGAAGGAAGAACTTACATTGTTCTGTCAAAAAACAAAGAGACTAATTTTAATCTTGATGGGGTTTTTGTTGTAAACAGTGACAGAGAAGCCATTGAAAAAGCTTATGCTCTGCAAAAACCAGGACAAAGAATATTTATTTGTGGGGGAGAAAAAATTTATAAACTTTTCCTACAACATGCAGACAAAATAATACAAACCGTTGTACACAAAAAAATAGAAGGTACTGCAGAGTTCCCTCTACTAGAAGACGATTGGTTTGTAGAACAAAAATCTGAAAAGAAAATAACAAGATCAGGTGTTGTTTTTGAAACATTATCTTACTCAACAATAAAAAAGCGCCTCTAAGGCGCTTTATTTTTATTAAAGCAGTTGGAGTTTAAAACTCAACCGTTTTTTTCCTAAGATATAATTTTTTTGAAAGTATTAAGGGCAGATTCTAGCATTAGATCTATAGGTTGATCAGCATCAATTCTGTAAGAAATAATTTTTTCAGAATTAAAAAATCTTAAGTAAGATTGTCTAACTTTTTCCCGATAATCTTTAGATCTTCGGTCAAAGTAATTTTCTTCTCCTTTTCTATTTCTTGCTCTCTCCAAAGCTATGTCCGTAGAAACATCGAAGTGTATGTAAACAGGAACAATGTCTCTAAAACAAACACTTCTAGTTTGCCAAAAATACTCTTCTAAAGAAGGGTCTTCTCCTACCTGATAAGCAAATGTAGAACCTTCAAAACGATCACTAATTACTGTTCCACCCACCTCTAAATGAGGAAGTATATACTTTCTAAAATTTTCTACCTTAGAAGCCCAGTAAAGGTGGAACTTGGTCAAGTTATCAGACTCCTCTGCCCAATTCTCATAAAGAAGAAGGTGTCTGATTTTTTGACCATAATTACCTCCGCCAGGTTCATTTGTATAAAAAAATTCAGGAGAAAAATAATTATTTCTCAAGAATTTTACAAAAGTAGATTTACCTGAGTGGTCTCCGCCTTCAATGATGACAAATTTTCCTTTTGACATTTTGTCCTCCGAAATGAGGATACACTTAAAACAAGTCGGTAGTCAACTTTGACAAATATTTTAAAAAAGGTAGAAATAAAGACGGAACTTTTTGAAAGGAGTTTTTTGAAAATGTCTACTTTGAACACATCTCCGAGAAAGGTGATCATTTTTGATCATCTTGACCCAGAGTCAGCGGCGATGGCTTTGGCTCTTTATTCTAGAGCACCCAAGTCAATAGAACTTCATCTTAAAAAAATAGAAGAAGTTGGTCCAGGAAAATTCATGGCCCAATACTATGTAGGTTACGGACACCAATCAATTGGTGACTGTGGTTCAACAACCATATGTATTGAATTAGTAAGCATGCTAAATGCTAAAGCAATCCAAAACAATGAGCTTTATAATGGTCAAGAGTCAAGCACCCGATATCTTGACATGACTGTCACAGGAGTATTGAATCCCCTTGGTACAAAAATAGGCCAGTATATACAGGAAACATGGATGTCCCTTTATACGGAAACACTTTCAGGATTAATAATTCACCTGAAAGAAAAATACCCAGCACTACCAGAAGATAATCTTGAAGTCTACGAGAAAGCCATAAAAGCTAAGGCTTTTGATATTGCCAGATCTCTCCTGCCTGCGGGATGCCTAACTTTTGTAGGTTGGCATACAACCCTACGGAAAGCATGGGATCACACTCGGGACATGCTTTATTCTCCCCTATCCGAAGTTTCTGAAACAGGAGAAGTTATCTTGTCAGAATTGAAACAAAAATATCCAAACAGTTTCAATTTCAAAATAACTCCGGATCAGGATTATTACTACAGAAAATGTAAAGTGGCTTTATACAAAAACCTGTGGTTAGAAAATTCTTTTGGTTTTAAATCAACAATAGACACAGAAATGTTGTACAACGAACCAAATAAAGTAATCGATCTTTTAGAAACGAGGCCAAAAGGAGCTGAACTCCCTAGGTGGTTTAACAGGTACGGTCAAATCCGATTCAACTTTGAATTGGATTTCGGATCTTATCGAGACATCCAAAGACAAAGAAGTTGTACCCAGATAATGCCCTTGCTTACAACTGATTTAGGGTTTCATTCTTGGTACCTAGATCAGATGTCTCAGGATATCGAGGAAAAAGTCATTAACACAATAGGAAGACTTCATGGTGACATAAATAACATAGAAGATCCTTATATAAAACAGTATTATATTCCAATGGGATACAAGGTCATGTGTGAGTTGACAGGAGGACTTTCTTCCATAGCTTACATTGCTGAACTAAGGTCTGGTCAGACAGTGCACCCAACACTAAGACCAGTAGCACAAAGAATGGGAAAGGTTCTTCAGAATATACTTCCTAAAATGGCTCTTCATGTAAACTATGATCCTGATGAGTGGTCCATTCGTCGTGGTAAACAAGACATAATCAAAAAGTAAAAGAAAACGCGAGAAGCAAAGCTTCTCGCGTATTTTTTATTTCCAATCGGAAAAGTATTTACCAAGTTTCGGACCAGACTGAACACCATAAGTTGGTGACATCTGATCATAATGTTCTCTAGGTGTTTCTATCATTTTCTCATAACGAATTTTAGCAATAGGTTGACCATCTTGAATAATAAGGCCGTTATCAAACGATCTGACCTCAAGAGTTAATGTTCTACCTTTGCCGTTACCATCTTTATTAATACCCCAACCTGGATCAATGAATCCAGCATAATGAGACCTGAGATCACCACTTCTTTCGTCCATAGGTCTCATTTCGCAAGCTAAACTAGATGGAACCCTTACACACTCTTTTGTGGAAAGAATGTAGAAAGTTCCAGCGCGTAAAACCAAAGAATTGTCGGTTACACAGATTCTTCTAAAAAAGTACTTTGGATCATAATGGCCCTTTAAAGAAAGATCGATTGGTTCACCAGTTTCTATAGCTTCAAACCCTGGCTCCAGAAAATCCAAACCTAAGGAAAGAAGTATGGAACCATCATTATCAGAATGTAAAACTTCTTTGTATTTAATCTGATCACCTTGATTATTAAAAAGTAGTCCTCCATTGTGATTAAATTGCATCTCCAGTCTCATTTCATCAAGACGGGTATCTTGATTAAAAAACCTTATTTGGTTCAAAGTTAAACCAGAAGACACAATTACAGGGAAAGTTTTTGGTACAATAAGTAGCCACATCTCCCCTGAATAATTTTTACGAATAGCATCATATCTAGAAAATGAGTTGACCATCAGTCTTACATGAATATCAACTCTTCCACTAGATGATTTGGGATTGCAGTAGGCATAAACACCATCAGGAAAATGCTCAACTTTTTCATTCAAAGGTAGTGCATAGCAACAACCTTTTTCGAGAATAATTTTACTACCAGAAAGCTTAGTTCCTCCAACCCTTTTAATGGCTGAAATTACAGATTCATTAAAAGAAGGAAGGAAAGCACCTTTAACCCTCCAAACTTCACCGGTAATCTGCAGATCAACAGACCCTGGTCTAATATTACTTTCAAGAACTCCTTTCAAAAAACCCGATCCAACCATCTCTTCGATAAGTTGAATTGGCAAAGCTCCGCCGTATCTCATGATTCACCTCCAAGTAAACTATACATTTTTTAAAACAAAAGAAAAGAGCACCTACTAAAGATGCTCTACTAATAACTCTGGTTCATAAATAAGACATTCTTTTGCCAAAAGTCTTCTGTGGCAAAAATCAGGTTTTTCTTCTATACACAAAATAACAACATCTTGATACATAGCAGAATGTGCTAAAAATTTTACAATTCTGTATTTTCTGATTGTACGTAACTCTTTTACATATTCACAAGAAAATATTTCCCAATCAATCGTCTTCCTATAATATGAACCAATAAGTTTTGGAGATGGTCCCAATTCAGGAATATGGATGTCAAAAACGTTTATTCTTAGATCAGGTGTTTTACCATCGTTTAAAGTATGCCTACTCATAACTGATATATTAGTCCTGTCTTTAATTTTTTGAGTATTCAAAATACATCCTGTGAAAAGCATTCTTCGTCCTCCGAAAAAAGAATATCAAAAATTATAAAAATACAAAAGGTGCCCGAAGGCACCTTTTGTCTAATTAGAGTAGCACAATTTTGAAATAAAAGAAACTATTTCACATCAAATCCTTGCAAGATCAGTACATTTTTTAGATGTTACCTATTTCACATCAATCCCCATGCTTCTAGCTGAACCAGCAATTATTTTCATTGCTGCTTCAACATCGTTTGCATTTAGGTCTGCCATTTTCTTTTCAGCAATCTCTTTTAGCTGAGCTTTTGTTATTGAACCAATTTTTGAAACATTTGGTTTACCTGAACCTTTCTCTTTATTCAAAGCTTTTAGGATAAGATTTGTTGCCGGAGAAGTTTTTGTTATAAAAGTAAATGTTCTATCTTCATAGACTGAAACTTCTACAGGGACCACCTCACCCATTCTGTTTGCTGTGGCATCGTTGAATTGTCTTACGAATTCACCAATATTAACACCCGCCTGTCCTAAAGCAGGACCTGTTGTACCAGCAGGAGTAGCCTTCCCTCCTTCTATAACTAATTTTAATTTTTTAACTATCTTTTTTGCCATTTTTTTAATTTTATTTGTATTCTTCCCGAGAAGCGCAGGAAGTGAAACTATATACTAATATCTTAATATTTTCAAGGTTTGTTTTATGCTTTTTTAACTTGAAGAAAATCAAGTTCAACTGGAGTTTCTCGACCAAACATAGCAACCAAAACCCTAACTTTACCCTTTTCTTCATCAACTTCTGAGACCTTTCCTTCCAAATCTTTAAATGGACCGTCCACAATAACCACATGATCATCCAAAGAAAGATCGATTTTATGTTTTAGAGTATGAGCATTCATTCTAGCAAACAAATCATCTATCTCTTTTTTGTCTACTGGTACAGGATATACTCCGGAACCAACAAACCCGGTTACGCGAGGAGTATTTCTTACAACATACCAAGAATCGTCAGTTACAATCATATCTACCAAAATATACCCAGGGTATATTTTTTCTTCTTCTTCAACTCTTTTACCTCCTTTTATTTTTATCTTTTTTTCTGTTGGAACAATAACATTGAAAATTTTATCTTCCATTCCCAATGATTCTATACGCTGTTTTAGGTTTCTCATAACAGCGTTTTCATATCCTGCATATGTGTGTATCACATACCAATTTCTTCCTTCAGATATTTGTTGTTTAGACATATTTTTATAATACAAATTTATCTAATATCAATCCAAAAATGTAATCAAAGAAACCTAAGAAAAATGCTGTAAATATAGAAACAAGAATAACAACAATACTAAAAATAACAGTTTGGCTTTTTGATGGCCAATTAACATGCTTCAACTCCCCTTGTGTATCTTTGAAATAATTTATGATGCTCATAATATAATTGTTGCCTAGTAAAAAACCCCCGAGGGGCATTACCTATAATAATACTCTATTTGAAATAATTAGTCAATACAAAGAAAAACCCCTATTTTAAGGGGTTTTTCGACAGAATCTCAGCTTGTGGATTATTTTATTTCGTAAGTTATAGTTACGTTTGAAATAACTTTATTCTCACCAACTGGTATTTGAGGAACCACAGACGAAGTTACCTTCATATCATAAGCCTCCGCAGAACCCATTCCTCTTACATATGGCAAATAAGGATCGTTCTCATAAAAACTTACAATATCAACCAATTTAACATTAAGAGATTTTGATAATGTTTTTGCTTTTTCTTTTGCGTCAGCTATAGCCTTAGCCCTTGCTTCAGCCTTTACTTTTTCCATATCATCAACAACAAAATCAAGTCCTGAAATATTTGAAGCTCCTAGTTCACCTACTTTTGACAAAGCTTCGCCAGCTTTATCTGTTTGTCTAACTTTTATAGAAATTGTTTGAGAAACCTCATATCCAATAAGTATTTGTCTACTTGGTGGACAAGAAAATTCTGTACAAACAGTCCTTGTATATTCATATTTTGGATAAACATTATATCCTGTTGTTTGAATATCTTTTTCTTCAATTCCTAGATCTTTCATTGCATCTATAATTGAATTTGTTTTAGTAGCAGATTTGTTTTGAGCCTCCAAAACATCTTTACCCTCTTCTATCACTGAAAAAGAAAAAGATGCCACATCTGGTATTACAACCACCTCTCCCATTCCGGAAACAGAAATAACATTTGAAGGATAAACACCATCCCCTATATTTGCGTATTCCTTAACTGCATTTATAGCTTTAACAGCAACAAAAACAGCTAAAAGTATTCCTAAAGCTATAACTACGTTAAAAAATTGTTTTTTTCTTGAATCGTCTAAATATTGATACATATTATTAGTAATTATTTATAAACAAAGAGATTATACCATAACTACCTTTTACTAGCATCAAGTAGGTTTTCAAATAGTGAAATTACAGTCAAAGGACCCACTCCACCAGGTACAGGGGTTATATTTGAAACCAAACCCTTAACTTCTTCAAAATTTACATCCCCACATAGACCATCCTCCAATCTATGGATCCCTATATCTATAATAGTCTGATTTGAATTTACAAAGTCTTTATTTATAAATTTTGGTTTACCACAAGCAACAATTAAAATATCTGCTTTTTTAGTTATCTCTTCTAAATTTTGAGTGTATGAATGACAAACAGTTACAGTAGCATCTTTATTTATTAAACTTATTGCCGTAGGCAACCCTACCAAATTTGACCTTCCAACCACAACAACATTTTTACCCTTTGTTTCTATTTTGTAATAATCTAAAATAGTTAAAACTCCTTTTGTTGTAGCTGGAATAAATGCTTTTTTATTTTTAGTAACCAAAAAACCAGACTGCAAAGATCCCAGACCATCTATATCTTTCTCTGGTTTTATAGAATCTAAAATTTTTCTTTTGTCTAAACTTTCTGGAATTGGAAGTTGAACTATTATTCCAAAGGTTTCTTCATCATTATTGAAATTTTCTATTACCTCCAAAACTTCTTCTTCTGTTATTTCAGAATGTAGTAAAACATCCAAAACTTTCACACCCAAAAGCTCCCCCATTTTTTTCTTTTGATTTATGTAAACAGAAGAAGCAGAATTTTGACCTATTTGAATTATCACGAGCTGAGACACAAAAGAAAGTTTCCCAAATTCTTCTTTCAGTTTCGGTAGCAATTCCTCTTTTATTGTATTTCCAGACAAAATCATATTATTAACACTATACCTTGCAAATAGAAATAATCAATGGTATTTTATTTGAAGAAAGGAACCGATTCTGTGTCTGTACACGAAGACGCTGCTTGGTTAAGATTGGTAGCACCGGTGCCACCCAACAATGTTGATGAAGTATGGGGACCCCCTCCTCCTCCCAAAAAAGAGGAGAAGGGTCCAAAAAAAACACCCCAAGGGCACGTAGAGGTCTAAGACCTCACAAATTAGACAGGGCCAACTGGCCCTGTTTTTTATTTCTCCCACTTAGAAAATATACCAACAGGCAAAAGTCTCTCTGAATCAGATTCTTCTATAAAGACTTCTCCAGAAGAAAAATTTCCATTCAAATCTAAATTTGATTCTAGAACTTGTTTATAAGTTATATGAGAATAGTTTGATGCGTAACCGTTTAACAAAATAGCAATTGGATTTTTTGATAACAATTTAGAAACTCTTTTTATAAGTTTTGGTAAATCACTTTCCAAATTCCAAACTTCATTTTTAACTCCCCTTCCATAAACAGGAGGATCCATGACCACAATATCGTATTTACTTCCCCTTTTTATTTCTCTTTCTACAAATTTTCTAACATCATCTACAATAAATTTTATAGGAGTTTTTTGTAAATTATTTAAATCTCTGTTTTTGAAAGCCAAATCTACAGAAGCCTCTGAGGCATCCACATGACAAACATTTGCTCCTAATTTTGCTGAAAAGATAGATATTGCTCCTGTATAACCAAAAAGATTTAGAACAGAAACTTTTCCATTTTCTTTTATGCCTTGTTCTATTTTTTCTTTTAACCAAGAAAAATGAGTTGTTTGTTCCGGAAAAATACCTAGATGCTTAAAAACCCCAGGTTTTAGATTGAATAAAATTTGACCAATTTCAATTTTCCAATCTTTTGGAAAATCTTTATCCTTCTTCCATTTACCATTTTGCTCAAAAACAAAATCTAAATTATCCCAAGCTTCATTTTTATTCTTGTTCCAAATAGCCTGAGGATCTGGTCGAGAAATTTTAAATTGACCATATCTTTCAAGTTTTAAACCTTCCCCACTGTCTAGGAGTTCATAATCTTTGGAAGCCTTTAGTATGTTCATGTTTTTAATTTAACCTTTTATACCTTGTACCAGGAAAGATATAGTTCTTTCCCTGTCATGGTCAAGTTCAACAAGCATTATTTGTTGCCAATGGCCTTTTAATAGCTTTCCATCTTCTACAATGCAAGAGAGGGACGGGTGTATTAATAGAGCTTGCGCATGAGAATGACCGTTTATACACTCGTGGATTATCCCATCTTCATCTGGTTCACAAAGATGAGTATTTCTTTTTCCGTTTGGATTTGCTGGATCACAAACATCATTATGACCATATTCTAAAGTAGGGCTGGCAAAATTATCTAGAATCTTTTTTAAATCAGCGGTATAACCTAATTCCTCAGAAGGACCTATTAGGTTTTTTTCATCTTCATTTATCCAAACACCACAAGTTGTGTGGTGTGTTTGAACAACAACAGAACCTCTTTTGACTCCAGATTTTTTTATTACTTCTTCTATATCAGAAGTAATAGTTATAAAATGAGCCCTATATTTAGTTTGATACTTTTTAGTTTCAAGATAAGAAATAAAATCACTCATATTTTTTTAATAGACTAAAATATTAGCCCTGTGTGTTGGAAAGGTACTATTGTAATAAACCCACAAACCACCGTTAACAAAAGACATTGTGTATGTAGAACCATTTCCAACTGTTTCTGGTTGATTATATTCTTTTGTGCCTGTTTGTGATTGCTCCTCAAAGAAAATTCTCATACCTTTTGAAGATTGATTTACAAAACGAATACTTTTACCTTTTGCTATTTGTATACTAGAAGGAACAAAACCCTCATCTGTATATCTAACAACATAAATACCATCTATTCCTATAAATGATTTGCTCTCTGCTTTTGTTGATGCTTCCCTATTATTAGATGTGTTATTTTGGGTTTGTGTGTTTTGATTTGTCTCCTGTGTTTCGGGTGTCTCAGAATTAATATTCTGATTATTTACCCTAGCAGCAAAATAAACATAAAAAAGAACAGCTAGTATTAAAACCGCTATTAAAACAATAATAATATTTTTTGAATTTTTCATAAGAATAATTATATCCTATATAACAAATGTTTACATCCAATTTTTTATAAAAATGTTAAAATCTAATTATTATGGAATTTTTTATAAATATAATTATCTTTCTTTCTTCTTGTGGACTTTTATACTTTTCCGGAGAAATAATTGTTAATGGTTTAGTTAGATTATCGAGATTTTTTGGATTAAAAGAATTTGTTGTAGCCTTTTTTGTTATGGCAGTTGCGGCTTCATTACCAAATCTTTTTGTTGGAGTAACTTCCGCACTG
Source organism: uncultured Candidatus Saccharibacteria bacterium (assembly GCA_964551495.1). Taxonomy (GTDB): domain Bacteria; phylum Patescibacteriota; class Minisyncoccia; order Phycocordibacterales; family DATDWN01; genus JBAYWK01. The sequence goes on along the minus strand of CAZKCA010000003.1, from coordinate 67,075 downwards.
CAAGGCATACCTGAACTTTCATTTGGTGACATAATGGGTAACAATCTAATTGCTTTAACTCTTGCTGTTGGTTTAGCTGTATTATTTTCTCCAAATAAAGAGATCTCTGCTGAAAGCAGAACAATTCAATCAACTTCTATTTTTACATTTGGGGCTGCAATATTGCCAATAATACTAATACTCGACGGAACACTTTCTAGACCCGACGGTTTTATATTGATACTTTTTTTCTTTATTTATATATTTTGGTTATTTTCAAAAAGAGAAAGATTTTCAAAAACAATAGACCCTGAACCTAAGCACAGTATGATAATGAGCGTTAGAGAAGGATTAAAAGACACATTCAAAATATTTTCTGGAGCTTTTCTTCTTTTTATTTCTGCCCAAGGAATTGTCCTTTCTTCAACATTCATAGCAAGCAGTTTTGGTTTACCTTTGGTTATTGTTGGCTCTCTTATAATAGGTTTTGGAAGCGCCTTACCTGAAGTGTATTTTGCAATCTATTCAGCCAAAAGAGGAGAAACTTTTATGATACTTGGTAACCTCATGGGGGCAGTTATTATTCCAGCCTCTCTTATTTTAGGAATAGTAACAATAATAAACCCAATAAGTACCTCAAGTTTGGATTCTTTTGCGATAAGTAGAATATTTCTAAGTCTAGCTATTATTGCTTTTTTTATATCAACAAAAACCCAACAAAAAATTACAACAAAAGAAAGTGTAATTCTTTTGTCCATCTATCTAATTTTTGTTCTAACCACTTTAATAAAGTATTAAGGAGTATAAGGTGGTAGTGTTAAAACAATGTAACTTCCTTCTTTTTCAGCAATAAAAACAGTAAACTGACTAAATCTTTCTCCTGTGTCTTCTTCTCCACAACAAGGACCTACTTCAAACAAACCCCCTTCTTTTTTTTCAAAAGTAACAGTATAAGGTGTAATTCTGTCATATAAACCTTCTTCATTTAAACCTTGAACAGAAATTGAAGGGTCAATAATTATTGTTCTCAAAGGAAGACAATTAAGACCATTTTGTTCACAGCCTCTTTTTATTAATTCAAGTTGATCAGATGAAGAAACTTCCGGATTCCAGTTTTGCAAAGTTTCAAAACTACCTCCATAATATTTTAAAGCTTCTTCGTATTTACCATCTGAAAGATTTCTGAAAAACATAATAGCAACAGCCTCAGGTGGAATATATTTATTTTCTTTTTTTAAACTAACACCAAGCAAAAAAGCTAAAAGTATTAAAACTAAAATAAATAACAGACCAAAAAACTTTTTCATATGTATATTATAACAATAGATTGTGTTTTAATATACAAAAACCCTCCACAACAAACTAATGATCAGCAGTCCTAGCATGATAAATATAAAAGAATTTTTTTGAAAAAAGTTTTTTTGACCAACAAAAGGTTCTCTAGGAGGAAGACCTTTCCATTTGCGGACATAATGAGCTATGCAAGATTTATCAAATTTTTGATTTGGGTCAATTTTTCTTCTTAAGTCAAACTCTATTTTAGTCAAAACACAATATCCAAAAGTAATTTCAGAAATAAGAGTAAGAGCAAAAAAAGTTAGAAAAACGTAGAAAAACTGTCCTGGGGCAAGCCAGCCAAAAACAACAATTAAAACAAGCACAAAATGCAAAACAAAAACAAAATTTGCAGATGTTTTATAAAAATTTTTATTAGATAAATTCACTGGGGTGGCTACTGGGAGTTGAACCCAGACAGAGAGCTCCACAAGCTCGCGTGCTACCGCTACACCATAGCCACCATTATTCTCCTATTTATAATCAGGAGCTTCCTCATTTATACCAGATAAATGGTTTGAAAGTCTAGCTAGAGCATAAAGTATACTAGATAAACGATTTAAATAGGCTTTTGTGTATTGTCCTACAGAAACCTCTCCTTCTTCAAAAACAGCTACTACCCTTCTTTCTGCTCTCCTAGAAATAGTTCTTGCAATATCAAAGGTGGCTGCTAATTCTGACCCTCCAGAAATAAAAAATGTTGTTATGGGTGGTAGTAATTTTTCTATGTAATCTATTGTTGATTCTACATCTTTAACCTTGTCCTCAGTTATAGACATTTTTGATCCGGCTATCTCTGCTTGGGCAATAAAAAGATTTTTTTGTATTTGATGGACAATTTCATCAAAATTTCTGTCGCCTACTTTAAAACCAAGCTCCTTTGATCTGACCTTGCATAAACCTAAAAAAGAATTTATCTCATCTAATGAACCAAGGGCTTCTGCCACAGAAGAACTTTTAGAAATTCTTTGTTTTGCTTCAAAAGTTTTTGTTGTTCCATCGTCCCCTTTTCTTGTATATAACATAAATTTATTTTATCAAATAAGCTAATAAAGCAATGGCAAGCATATGAACAGGATAAATATAATAAAACCAATTTCTATAACCGTCTGGACCTTTTTGGCCATTATACATATACATAAAAGGAATGGCAGCTAAAGCATAAACTTGTAGATAAGTACCTAGATAATATGCTCTATAAAAAGCATTTGTAAGACTTATTGGCAAAATAGCCATTAAACCTTTTGTATGTGATTTGATAAATAGATAACTTGAAAGAATTAGAAGTATTCCATATGCACCATATTCAAATCTGAAATACATAGCCACAAGTAGAGCAAATCCTACAATAAAAACCCGAATAAAAATATTTTTATATTTATCCAACAGGATCAAACACAAAAGACCTGCGCTCAGTGTAAAAAATATATTTATCTGATACCCCACCCCACCACCAGCACGAATCATAAATATATAAGGGATATGTGAATATATAGCAAAAGTGGTCAGTCTAAAAAAATATCTTCTTCTGTTGCTAGTTTTTATAAAACCTTCACTTATAAGAAGAGCAAACAAAGGAAAAGCTAGTCTTCCAAAAACTCGAAGTATTGTAACCTGCGGAAAGAAAACAAATCCAACATGGTCAACTATCATAGAGGCCACAGCCAATACCTTTATCTGGAAAGAATTCATGAGATTCTATTATAGCAAAATAATATAACAACTTTCCAGAAAAACCACTTAATTCAATTCTGGTGCGCGAGACAGGACTTGCACCTGCACACCCTAGAGTGCTGCCACCTCATGGCAGTGCGTCTTCTAATTTCGCCACTCGCGCATAAATTTAAATAAATTTTTTACCTATAATATCTAAAGAATTAATAATTTTCAATTTTTTTCTTTTTAAACAAATAACATCTTCCTTGTAATAAATTTTTCTCAAAATTTTTATTGCTTCATGTTTTGAATATTTAAGTTGTATATTATTTTTTTTAACTTTATTAATACTTATATGACCTTTTACTCCTATAAGACTATTCAATTTTAGACGAATCCACTCTAAAAAATCCATTGAACCCGAAGAAAAAGATATATAAAACATAAAACTAGATTTCCATCTTTTGTCTTTATAAGAATAGCTACATCCATCCCCATCAAAGTATCCTCTTAAAAAATCATAAAAATAAGCATCTGGAACTAATATTTTTTTAATGGTTAAAGATTTTTTAGATGTCAACCCAATAGATAACAAAAAATTATAAAAAATTTTATTTTTAAACTGTACCCTAAAACAGACTGATTTGTTATTTCTCTTTAAACCAATTTTTTTATTTAAATTAAGGCATTTTAAATAATTTATAATTTGATCTTTGTCTTTTGAAGTAAAGTCAATAAGTAGACCATCGTTACATAAACAACCATCGGCAACAATAAGACCTACCGCATAAGATAATTCCGAACTCCATTTATCGTTTATGATTTTTTTAGGTTTTGGTCCCCTATTCATTTTAACTAATTATAACATGATCTCAAACAATATAGTCTACTAATTAACAATTCAAAAAAATCCCTTTCGGGATTTTTATTTTACTTCTTCTACTTCTTTAACCTCTTCTTTTATTTCCTCTTGTATTTCTGGAGTATCTGGAAGTTCTCTTATATTTCTCATTTGTCTCCTAATTTCTTTAGATGCCTTATCTCTTATGTGATACAGCTTTGCTCTACGAACCTTAGATCTTTTAACAACTTCTATAGAATCAATCATTGGAGAATATATAGGAAAAATCTTTTCTACTCCTACACCAAGAGAAACTTTTCTTACTGTAAATGTTCCACCTGCTTCTTTTCCATGTTTTACAGCAATAACTAAACCTTCAAAAGCCTGAAGTCTAGTCTTCATTTTTCCTGTTTTTTTATCTTTTTCAACAATTTTCTGTTGAACTAATACCGTATCTCCAGACCTTATATCAAGAGCTTTCCTTTGAGCTATATTTACTGGAGACAAAACTGTTTTTGCCATAGTGACTACAAATCTAACACAAGATTATTTACTTTGCAACTTATCTAAAGCAACAATAAAGTCTTCTGGATAAGGGGCTGATACAACAACACCGTGACCATCTAGATTATTAAAGCCTATAGAATAGGCATGAAGAGCCGTCCTTTGGAAACCCAATTCATTTTGTTTACTTGGACCATATAAATTATCAGCAACTAAAGGATAATTTATAGCCTTAAAGTGTACTCTTATTTGATGAGTCCTCCCGGTCTTTGGAAAAACTTTAACAAAAGAAACCCCACTTTTTTTAAAAATTACTTCATATTCTGTAATAGCCTCCCTCAGCTCTCCTCTTGCTCCCCTTTGAGCCGACCATTTTCTAAAATCACTCGAACTTCTTCCGATTGGTCTGTTTATAACACCTTTATCTTCTTTTAATTCACCTATAAGAAAAGCATGGTACTCTTTTTTAACTTGATGATTTTTAAATTGTGATTTTATACTTTCAAAACCCTCTTTTGTTTTTACCAAAATTAAAGCACCTGAAGTCTCTTTGTCCAATCTATGTATAACACCAGATCTTTCTATTGGATTACCTTTGTTATCTCTAGCTGGTTCACCAATCCCTTTACTTTCTGGATATCTTGAAATAAACCAATCTACAACTGTTTTTTCTTTGGTTCTACCATCTCCATGCACCATAATTCCAGACGGTTTATTTATAACCAAAAAATCAGAGTTTTCGTATAAAATATTGATTTCCATTTAAAGTAATATAACATATTAATCTTGAATTAATTTACTTTTAGTATATACTCAATATGCGCGCGATTAGCTCAGTTGGCTAGAGCGCTCGATTTACACTCGAAGGGTCGGGGGTTCAAGTCCCTCATCGCGCACAAAAAAAGTTTACCGTTATCGGTAAACTTTTAAATTATTATTATAAAAACCTTAACTGTCCAGGTATCATTCAATCTCCAATAGTTATTTATTGGGATTATAATTTCCGACAAATGACAATAGCTACAACTTTTATCATTTATGTCATGACAAAAAGGAGTGATAAAAATATTGTTTGGAAAAAACAAACAAGACCTATATTTGTTCATCGGAAAAACAAATTTTTAAGTCATCAATAAAAAAGTTATTATTTATAAACACTGACTCAAATTCTTTCTTGTTTAAGATATTAATATCTTTTATTTTTTCCAAAATATCCCACCCTCTTACTTTTGGAATAAGAACTCCATCATGAACCAGTTCAATATACATATAACCTCCTTCTGATGAAGGTTGCCACTATTTATTAAAAAAGAAAATATATTGTGCTCTCGGCAGGAATCGAACCTACATCAAAGCCTTAGAAGAGCTCTGTTCTATCCATTGAACTACGAGAGCAAACAAAAATAGATTAACATACTTTATAAAAACAGAAAAGTTATCTAGCTGGATCGGCCAGAGAAGATTTTGAAGAATTTATTGAATCAGCCAAGATTTGTTTCTCCTCCATTTCACTTATTACCCTATCTAAGGCTTGCTTATTGAGAGAAGTTACATTTGGAGTCTCATAATCGGTTTTAAATAATGCCCCATTTTCTATTTGAATATAAAAATAAAGACTTAAAAAACCACCTAAAACCAAAGCTACAAAAGTTAATACTATTATTTTTGACCAATCTTTTTTTGGATTGATACCGGTTTTTTCATAAGAAACAGGTTTTCTTTTGTTATTTATATTTAAAAATTTTATTTTTTTGAAAAAATCAAACATATTTTTATTTATATTTTAAAACCTTCATATCTATACTCATTTGCCATTCTGGTCTGATGTTGCCACCTGATTCAGTAGAAGAATATATCAACGCAAGATTCTCTATCTTAATAGACAAAGGCAAGGCTTCTAAAAGAGCCAAGAAAGAATAAGTATTAGTCCAAGATCCTTTTGTGGTTGCTCTTACTTTGAAAAAAGTCATCCCTTTTTCATCCAAAGTATTGGAATCTTCAAAAGACAAGGATTGTATTGTCATTACTAATTCATTTTGTGAAGCCAAATTTTCTATAGTTTCTATAAAAGCAACATCTCCTCCTTTTGGTATGACAGAATTCTCAATCAAATCTATGTACTCTCTATTGTCTTCTATCATATCCTCCATAAGAGACATTTTTTGTTGTTTATCCTGCTGAAGAAAAACCTCGTTTTCAAGATAAGCTATGTTTTTATTATAGTCTTTTATTTTTATAAAAATAAAAACATAAACACCAATCAACAATAAAATGATTGTTAGATAAATTATTATTATTTTTTTTGAAAAAGACTTGTTCATGTTTTTAATTTTCAAAATAAAGACTGACAGTAAAATCTATATTTCTATCCTTGGCCAAATTGCTTACCGGCAAATCTACTTCCTTAAAAATATTTGAATCTTCTATGTTTCTAACAAAAGAGACCAGAGATTCTCTTGTTAAAGCTCGTCCCCTAACAGATATTGTAGCGGTAGAAGTTCCAGTAAACTCATACATAAAATCAGTAAAAGATATTGATTGGGTTTTATAAGATAAAATATCTTTTATAATTGGAACTATCTGAGGATAATCAAATTCATTTTCATATAAACCTAGTTTTGTATTAGTAGAAACAATCACATCCGATATTAGTCCTGCATCTTTGGCAACATTAGATCCTTTTACCGAATCAACCTGATATAACAAATCTTTTTCTTTAAAATAAGATGTAACTAGAGATGGAAAAAGAAAAACTATTAACCAAATCTCGACGAAAATAACAACACCTAAAACAACAGAGTATCTTCTCAAAAAGTAATCTTTTGAAATGATTTTCTTTGATTGATTTGGTAATAAATTAAACATGTTTTTATATCAAAATATCTCTTGGTATAGACAGACCTATGGCTGGAGCATAAGCAAGCGAATTTTCAAAGTTTATATTTGGAATAAATTTATCTAAATTATAAACATTGGTCCAAACATTAGCTAATACAATTGGCAATTTTGTATTAACAGATATTTGAGACAAAACATCCTCGGAAACAAAATCCCCGCAAACCAAAACCGTGGTGATTTCCCTTTTTGAATCTTTGGTGTTGTCTTCTAAAGACCTCCAGTAGGAATTTATTTTTTTAATCTCTTGTGAAATATATGGAATATTTTCTTTTATTTCGCCTCTTATGGAACTTGTAGAAACAAAGTGAACAACAGACTTACTAACAACATAAACAGACATTTTTTCTTTGTTAAAATAAATGACCATCTTTGTTTCCTTGTCATTTGGAGAAATTACAGCCTGAGATATTGATTGAGACTCAACCTCTAGAGATAGAAGTTTCAAGTCCGCCATCTCAAGAGTCTGAAGGTAACTTTCTACATTTTTAGTAGGTAAAGCAACAACTACTACGTCTAGATTTTCATTATTCTGTCCCACGACAGCGTAGTCAAAAACTAACTCGTTTGCTGGAACAGGAACATTTTCTTCCAAAATAAATTCAATAGCATCGCAGATTTCTTTTCTTTTTACTAAAGGTATTTCGGTTTTAAATATATATGCTTTTTCTTCCAAAATAGATACCCTGACATAATTCAGTTTATATTCTATTTTTATTTTCTTAAGGATCTTAGAAAATTCATCTGTATTATCTATTTGTCCGCCTGATACAACCCCTTCTGGAATAGGATACTCAGAATATTTAACCAACTCTAAACTACCATTATTTTTACCCAAAAGAACACATCTTATGTTTCTATCGGAAACAGCAATAGAAAAACTTGGAATATCTAAAATTCTTGGTGGAGGCAATAAATCAAAAAATTTTTTAAATACCATTTGAATTAATTATAATAAAATAAATCAAATAAGTATATTTATTTTATACTACTTCCTGGCAAAACCTTTTCATTTACCTCAAGCAGAGAGAAGAAATTGTCCCCAGATACAGCAAGTATCATACCTTGAGATTCTAAACCTTTTATTACTCTATATTCTAAATTAGTAGCGAAAGCACATTTTTTACCAACAAGATCTTGTGGATTTTCAAAATACATAGAAATTCCAGATACTATTTGTCTTGGTTTTTCTTCACCAAAATCAACAGATAGTTTTAGAAGCTTATCTGATCCTTCTACTTTTTCGGCTTCTAAAATCTCTCCTATTTTTATTTCAACTTTGTGAAAATCATCAATTGATATCATTTTTTTGTTTATCTAAATAACTTTGTAAAATAATTGTAGCAGCTGAAGCATCCAACATATCATTTTTACCTTGTATTTGTATTGCCTCTTGGGAAGTCAAAAACTCTGGATGAAAAACTACCGAAATTTTATTTTGTAATAATTTTTCAGAAAACATTTTTATGTCTTCCATTATAGGGTTTTCATTCATATTAAAGTCTTTAGACTCCCCCACCACCACTTTGTCTATTTTTTTATCTAAAATAATTTTTTTTATTTCTTCTATAATTTTTTCTGAATTTTCTAAAACAAGTAGAGGAAAAGCTATTTTTCCATCTTCATCTGAAAAAGAAAGGCCTACCCTCTTTTTACCAAAATCTATACCCAAATATCTCATAACTAGATTGTATATTAAATGTTTAAATATTGCATTAAAGGCTAATTTTGGTATTATGCTTGTATGTCAATAGAAATGCTTGCAACAAACCCTTGGTTTTTACTAGCTATGGCACTATGGACAATACCATGGAAAGGGGTGGCTCTATGGAAAGCCGCTAGACTTTCTCACAACAAATGGTTCATCGCTATACTTGTAATAAACAGCTTGGCAATATTAGATATAGTTTATATATTCTTTATTGCAAAGAACTATAGAGTTGAAACAATAGAAAAATAAAATATGGAGGAGTGGCAGAGTGGTCGATTGCACCTGTCTTGAAAACAGGAGTCTCTTTACGGGGACCGTGAGTTCGAATCTCACCTCCTCCGCCAAGAGAACTTATTAGTTTTGGCAACCCACAAGCTCGACGTTGAGCTGTGACCCACAAAGCTGTGTTGTATACAAAAAGAGCGAAGTAATCGCTCTTTTTGTATGTACCAATGTACTATTGCTTCATCTCTTCCAATACCACCTCCACTGTTTTTTCTTTACCTTTGCTTAGAATCTTAAGCCGTATATTATCTCCAACTTTTTTCGTACGAATGATGCTTGCAAGGCTCTGATCATTTGTGAGCTTAATGCCGTCGATCTCAAGAATAATGTCGTTTTCAACGATTCCAGCCTTGTCCGCAGGAGATCCAGGAATGACCGCTAAGTCTCCGGCTTCTGCTCCTCGCTGAACAAATACGCCATAGTCAACGGAAAGATGATTCTTTTGCTTAATGTCCTCGTTAATTTCTACATAGCGTACTCCAAGATACGGACGCACAATCTTGCCGGTTTTCTTAACCGATTCAACAATACTCTTTACGCTGTTTGCAGAGAGAGCAAATCCGATATTTTCTGCACCATCTGCCATTGCGACATTGACTCCGATAACCTCTCCGGTGAGGTTCAAGAGAGGTCCACCGGAGTTACCCTGATTTATACCAGCGTCTGTCTGAATAAGCTGATCCAGAGATTCGGCATTGCGACCGAGACCATCGGAGGCAACTATCGAGCGAGAGAGACCGGATACGATACCGACTGATACGGTATTCCTGAACTCCGCAAGCGCATTGCCAATAGCAACTACGGTTTGGCCGACTTGGAGCTTATCTGAATCGCCGAACGTGAGGTAATGTAAGCCCGAACCGTTAATTTTTATGATCGCCAGATCAAGCGCAGGATCGCGAGCAATGACTTTCGCGTCGTATTTCTTACCGTCATTGGTGAAGACCGTGTACTCGGCGTTTTCGTCAGCTACTACGTGCCGGTTAGTAACGATGTAGCCGTCGGCTGAGACAAGAAATCCAGAGCCACCACCGACCTCGCGCAGTTCAGTACCTTTTTGTCGCAATTGCGGTACGGTAAAGCCACCGAAGAAATCATCCCAAAAGAAGTCGCTCCACGGACTCGGCACCCGTTCCAGATACTGTTCATACACTGGCACGTTTTTTGATATCGTTATCGCAACGACTGCTGGGTCGGCCTTCTTTACCGCATTGATGACCGCGTCGTCTGTTGAAGACACAACCAAGACTCCAGAGGGGCTGTTAGCCGCCGCTGTGAGCGCCATGCCAAGCACCTCCGGCTTATTCTTCAAGAGAAGCGTAAAGCCAGAGCCGGCAATGAGCACAGCGATCAAAGCCGACGCAACGCCGACGAACAAGAGCCTCTGCATTTCTTTTTTTGTTAGATCTCTGAACATGGCAGTTTACTTCTTAGGGGTTGGTACTTTCTTACGTTCTTTTTTCGTTTCTTCCTTTGTGAACGTCACTTTGGACTTGTCGAAGCCGACCGAGACAATATCCCTTTCGACAATACGGCCGGAGAGCATTTCCTTTGCAAGGCCTGTTTCAATCTCTCCCTGAATCTTGCGTTTGAGTTCTCGTGCGCCGTACTCAGGTTGATAGCCGATATCTGCAAGATGATTAATTACTTTTTCCGAGAAATTGAGTTCTATGCCTTGTCCGCGAGCAGTGCGCTTTACCCGCTCCAGCTGCAACGTAACAATAAGTCGAATCTGCTCTTTGGTAAGGGAATGGAATACAATAATTTCATCAATGCGATTGAGGAATTCCGGCTTAAACTGAGCACGAAGAACATCAGCCAATTCTTTTTTAAGCTCCTCGTATGATTTTGTTTTTTCGGAAGTTAAGTTGGCTTGGATAATACTTGATCCGATATTTGAGGTAGCAATGATGACCGTATTGGTGAAATCAACAACACGACCCTTTCCATCTGTAAGACGGCCGTCATCGAATACTTGAAGAAGAATGTTATGAACATCCGGATGAGCCTTCTCAATCTCATCAAGGAGGATCACCTGATGCGGGCGACGGCGAACAGTCTCGGTAAGCTGACCACCTTCCTCATAGCCAACATAGCCAGGCGGAGCACCGATCAATCGGGAGACGGCGTGTCGCTCCATATACTCGGACATATCGATGCGAACCATTGCGTCCTCATCGCCAAACACGATCCACGCCAAAGCTTTTGCAAGTTCAGTCTTACCAACACCAGTCGGGCCCAAGAACAGCAAGTTTGCTATAGGACGCTTCTGTGCTGATAGACCTGCGCGAGATCGACGGATTGCATCAGAGACTGCCGTAATAGCTTCTTCTTGGCCGATGACGCGCTCATGGAGACGCTCTTCGAGCTTCAAGAGCTTTTCTTTTTCTTCCTGCGTAAGCTCCTGCACCGGAACACCGGTAATCTTTGAGATCACCTGCGCGATATGCTGTTTGGTTACTTCGGCAGTCGTGACACCTTTCTCCTTACGCCATGCAGACTCTTTGTCGAATCGCTCCTTCTCAAGCTTTTCAATCTTGGACTCCTGCTCCTTAGCCTTATCGTGCTGTTTGTGGGAAGAAGCATATTCTCGCTCTCTCTTGAGGCGATCAATTTCCTGATCCATTTTGCGGACTTCTTCCGGCCGGGACGTGAGACCAATGCGAACACGGGAAGCCGCCTGATCGACAAGATCAATAGCCTTGTCCGGCAAGAAGCGGTTTGTGATGTAGCGGTCGGAAAGTTCTGCCGCCGCAACAATAGCTTCGTCCGTAATCTTTACTTTATGATGCGCCTCATAGCGATCTCGTAAACCCCTTAATATCTCAATTGTCTGCGGAACGGTAGGTTCAGAAACAAACACCGGTTGGAATCTGCGCTCAAGAGCCGCATCCTTTTCGATATGCTTCTGGTACTCAGAGAGCGTCGTTGCGCCGATAAGGTGCATATCGCCGCGAGCAAGGTGCGGTTTAATGACCTGTGACACATCGAGTCCACCTTCTTCGCCGGTACCACCGGCTCCCATGATGGTGTGGAGCTCGTCGATGAAGATGATGAGCTCATCTTTATTTTCCAGAACCTCATCCAACACTTGCTTAATGCGCTCCTCAAACTCGCCGCGATACTTAGAACCGGCAACAAGCGAGTTTATATTCAGTTCGACGACACGCTTGCCTTGAAGCGTCTCCGGAACATCATCGCTGTTGATTCGCTGTGCAAGTCCTTCAACGATTGCGGTCTTACCGACACCCGGTTCACCAATAAGCACGGGGTTATTCTTAGTGCGGCGTGAAAGAATTTCGATAGCTGACTCAATCTCATCAGATCGGCCTATGACCGGGTCGAGTTTGCCAGCAGAAGCTTGCTTTGTAAGGTCACGTGAATACTTGTCGAGCGTTGGAGTAGTGGACTGCGTCTCCACCCGGCCTTCCTTCGCGCCTTTGCCGACAACTTTCACGATTTTCTGACGGAGACTTTCGGGGGTAAGTCCGTATTTGCGAAGTAGATCACCGGCCATGCCATCTTCCTCTTCAACGAGACCAGCCAAAAGATGCTCAGGTCCGATGTAGCCGTGGCCGAGTTCCTGACTTGCGCGGAACGCAAGCTCCATTACATTCTTGATGCGCGGAGAGATAGTGAGCTCAACCGTTTCTCCTTTCTTGGACTCCTGCGTACCTTTCGGCGCATTGTTTTCGATATAGCCTTTGATGTCAGCTTCGTTTATCTTGAACTGCTTGAAAATCTCCTTAATGACATCATTATCGGAAAGCGCATACAGGAGATGTTCGGTATCAACCTCGTTTTTCTTGAGTTTTACTGCGGCCTGTCCGGCATCCTGAATGAGTTCCTTCGTGCTTGAGGAGAGATACTGATCTATATCCAAAGCTTCCCGATGACGTGGGATCGGGTAACCAATGCGTGAAGAGAATCCTCCAAAGTCATCGAAATCGGAGAAGAAATCATCAAACGGGCTTCCGCCGCCAAACATGCGTTCCATCGGCGAGCGGAACTGTTGTGAGCGAACCAGTTTCTGGTAATCATAATTGCAGACGCGCAAAAGCTCCTGTCTTCCGTTGCGAGAGACAGTTACTTCAACCGTAGCTGGACGCTCATTGCAGATTTGACATAGTTCCTGTGCCATACGCGTTTGCTTTATTAATTGTAATAGAAAATTGACCGGATGTCGACATACATCCGGATCAAGAGGTAAGCTATTGTGTTATCTCCTGATCCGGGTGCCCAAGATTATTCTTGGTTTGCCCGGCTCTTTTGACGGACAGGAGGAATGGGTGAATCTTCCAAACTTCTGCAGGAAGTCTACGGTACCTGCACACCTAATGCGGAAGATTACAAGAAACCCCGATCCTCTCTGCCTCAACCCCGGTTATCCGGGATTATTTCGCGCTATGTGCGCTAAACACACCGACTATTCAATTGTAAATCACCGACTCTTCCTAAGTCTTATTCAGTCTCCACACTTCCCATTTCAACCACTTAAGGAGAGACGGAAAGAATGTGATTGCCTTCATATCCGACCAAGCCCACAGGTGCGGAACTAGTAAGGCAAGGGATTACTGGACTTTCACTGCAATCTTCCTTGGCTGTGGTTCCGGAACTTTGTTGAACGTCACTTTCATAATGCCGTTCTTGTACGTTGCTTCCGGATCTTTGTTCTCATCCACATTCCCTGGAATAGCCATTCGGTAGGAGAACGAAGACGAAGCTTTGCGGTAATACTTGCGATCGCCGCCTTTCTCCTGCTCCTGCTGGCCGCGTATCCAGAGAACACCCTTGTCATACGATACTTCGATCTTGTCTGGATCAACGCCGGGAACCGATGCTTCTACATACACATGCTTATCATCCTCGGACACCGATAGCCCTGAAGATAATCCGGACGTAGACCGCGTATCGAAGAGTGACAGAAGATCATCGTCGAAATCCCAGATATTCTCTAGGAAGTTGCGCGGTATGAGTTCGCGAGACATAGGTATGTTTACCTCCTTCTCAAGTGCCTGCAACTTAAGGCCTGACTAAGTTCCACGCACTCTTTAGGGGTTATTCCTTAAGACTGATAATTTCGACCTTTATGGAAGCTCCACTATCTGCTTCCACCTTATTTAACACGCAGATCTTAAAAAGGTGTCATTCTTTTTTCATCTTAAGATATCGAGGTTTGGTGTACTTTCGCTCCTGATCTGCAAACCCAACCATATCCCGCAGATAGGGGTGCTGTGCGAGCTTTTTTCGTGCCCTTGAAAGGATGAGCTTTACCGCGTTCTCGCTTCTTGCCATGACCCGGCTTATATCCTTGATCGGCATTTCTTTTTGATAAAACATGAGTAGCGCATCACGCTCCGCGGAGGAGAGGTCTTGGATTGCACGCCAAAGCGCCCGTGCTTCGTCCTTTCGCTCAAGCGATTCAGTAATCTCAGCTGGAACATCAAAATCCTCGCCGATCTCCCCGAGCTCTGAAAGAGGAATCATTTTCTTGGAGCGATAGTAGTTTGCAAGAATATTATGCGCGATCGTGAGCAAATAGGTTAGGTACGAGTATCCACGTATCTGGAAACGTGACAGATGCTTGAATGCGCGATAAAAAGTTTCCTGCATCAAATCCTCGGCCACGTCTTTCTGGTGACCGGTTCTGTACCAAAAGTAGTTGTACACCTTATCGGCATACTTCCGATACAGCTCCTCAAATATCTGGGAGTTTGCTTTGGCTTTTTTAATGATTTCTACGTCAGAGTTTTCCATATTGCTGAATAGGAACCATAATTGCCCCTACGGACGGAGGGTTTGCATTAATAACTTTTTCAAGCATTGCAATGCGCTCCGGAATAATCGATAAGAACCAATCAAAGTGCTCCTTTGCTTCTTGCTTGGTCATCTCTTCCTCGCGCCAGCTCCAGACCGGCGGGAGAAGTGAACCGTATTCCTTCAAAGGGGTCGTAAATTCTCTCATTGCATCTTCATCTTATCAAAATTCGGCTCAATAGATAAGCAAAACAGCGCCCTGTAAAGGACGCTGTTTTCTTGTGGCGCCACAGGCGTGTCGGTCGTATTCCTGTGCCGTATCGGGAAGCGCGAGACACTCGTAGTATATCGCGCAGGTTTGTACGGCAAGCATATCATTTAATTTCTACTTTTTGTACTCCAAAATATCTCCAGGCTGACATTCCAAGGCTTTGCAAATCGCTTCTAGGGTTGCTAATCGGATAGCTCTAGCTTTTCCATTTTTTAGCACGGAAATATTTGCCATGGTGATTCCAACTTTCTCTGCCAGTTCAGTAACGCTCATCTTCCGCTTCGCGAGCATGACATCTATGTTGATGATGATAGACATGGTGGTTATACGGTTAGGTCGTTCTCGGACTTTAGCTCTACGGCGTTCTGCAGAGTCCGTTCAAGTATTGCCGCCGCAGTGCCGATGACGACGGAAATGAATGTTGCGATGAGTCCGAGCATCACAGCGCCCTCGGGACCATCTACCGCGCCGACTTCGGGATACAGACGCGTGTGTATCATGAGGAAAGCGTCTACGGCGATGATTGCACCCGCAGTGATGAACGCGCAGTATTTTATCTTTCGCAACGCTCCTACCGCCGCCTCGGAGAACGTCTTGTTTTGTCCGACATATCCGAACACCTTGAAGGCTTGATAGAGGGCGACAAAGAATGGAATAGAACCCGCATATACGAATATCAAGAATGGGTCATCAAAGTATATTTGATAAAGCGTGGTGACACCTGCGTTTACGCCTTCAAGGCGGGGCATCATAAGCAGGAAGGCAAGAGCACCAAGACCTATGAGCAAGATCACTATTTGCAGAAACATTGTTGATGATAATTTCATAGTTCTATCCTAATTCATCGCATATCGTTTGTCAATATATATTTATCGTTATTATTCTTCAATCAGCGTAATCTTTTTATCATTCAGCACCAGCCTGCTTCGCAAGTGACCCATTAGCTCACGTTTCTCGATTGCCGTTCCTTCACGCAGAACATACTTAGCGTATTCTCGTGTGGCGATGTCATCCTCGTCGATCTGCATCTTTGGTTTTCCTTTGGCCGCGAGTCGTTGCAGTCGGTTGAACCGCTTGATTTCTTCTTCGAGCTTCATTCTCATACCTAATTCGTTAATACTCACTTTGTCGATGACTTTAAATAATTCCTCGACAAGTTCTTCCTCTCGTATGTATTTGTTCTTGCAATTTCTGTCCCTCGCTTTCGAGCAGGAGTAGTAAATGTATTTGGCATTCGTACCGTCCTTGAGTAGTTTGTATTTTTCCTGAGCAGTGATACCCGATCCGCACATGCCGCAGGTGAACAGCTTAGTGAAGGCGAATTCTCGGTTTTCTCGCACGATCTTGTCACGCTTCAGTTGCTCATTCACTTTCTTAAATAGTTCCTCGGTGATAAGAGGTTCGTGCGTCCCTTGATACCAACTACCGCTGTTTCGGGGATACTCGAATGGTCCGTAATAGATGGGCATTTGGAGCATTCGATATACACCGCTAAGTGTTAGCGGTCTGTTGCCTCGTGTATGGAAGTTGAGGTCGAATCGAAGCCAGTTGTATACTTTACGACCACTCCATCCTTCGTATGCGACCTTCTCAAACATTTGCTTTACGACCGGCGCACGTTCCGGATCAATGATAATTCTGCATTTCTTGTCCATGAGCTTCTGGTTCAGATATCCGAGCGGCGCCATGCCGGGCCAAAGTCCCATCTCCACTCTCGTTCGTAGACCTCGCTTCACGTTGATACCTCGATTATCATTTTCGAGTTTTGCTTGCGATCCAAGAATCATCAGCAGGAATTTCTCATTCGGATTATTCCTGAAACTCTGTCCATATGTTCGTATCTCATGGAGTTTTCCTTCATCCATGAGGTCTACAATCTTTCCGAGGTCACCCGCATTTCTACTGATACGATCTGGCGCCCATGTGAGAATGCCGTTAAATTTTTCTTGTCGTAATTCATCAACTATTTCATTGAAGACCGGCCGTTGCCCAGTCTCTTTGGCCGAGTGACTCTCTCGCTTCATGGTCACGACCTCCAGACCTTCTCGCTCTGCTAATTGAAGCATCTCTTTGATTTGGCTATCAATTGAGAGGACTTGCCGTTCCTCTGATTCGGTACTTTTTCTCGCGTAAAGGCAGTACCTGACCCTTATTGGGGTTGCTACTTTGGCCGCAGTCCCTAATGGCGCCTGTATTGTTGCGTTTTTCATACATTCAAATGAATGACGCAACCCTCCCCAGGAGTCCAGAGCGTCCCGAGTAGATAAGAAGTTGATAACCTGACCTCGCAAATCTCCCAAACTTAAGCCCATTGTTTAATGGTGCTATTTTTGATATTCTGAGAAAGTACAACTGAATATGAGCGGCCTAAACTCGTCCGGATTTCCGGCGGGCATGGCCCAAAGTCCCGATGAAGATACTGAACCCCACGTTCAGCGACTCTTCATCGGGCCATACAGGGAAACTTGTATGGGGTCGCAAGACCTAAAGCTAGCGTGGGGCTTAGTGTATATGCACCAACCCCGCGCCATGAACCTCATGGCCATTTTTATTACTCACAATCAAACTGCAACGAAAGTCCCTCCAACGAAGGTGGGACTAGAAAAAGACATACAAAAACTCTTCGAGAAAAATTTGGATGAGATTTTGAATATCAAATTTTTGGCTACCGAATACTCCACTAGCTTCGGCGGAAGAATAGATAGTCTAGGTATAGACAACAATGGGTCGCCGGTGATCATCGAATACAAGAAGGGTCAAAACGATAGTGTTATCAACCAAGGTCTGTCATATCTCCGCTGGCTTTTGGATCATAAGGCGGATTTCGAGGCGTTGGTACGAAGAAAGGAAATTGATATCGAGATTGACTGGGCATCGCCACGAGTGATCTGCGTTGCTGAAAGCTACAACAAGTTTGATTTGGATACTGCCGATCTGCTGCCGATGAATATTGAGTTGCTTCGATATCAGTTATATGACCACGACCTGCTTCTCGTTGAACCGGAAGTCCAGCGTAAAGTGAAGA
Organism: uncultured Candidatus Saccharibacteria bacterium; assembly: GCA_964551495.1. Classification (GTDB taxonomy): domain Bacteria; phylum Patescibacteriota; class Minisyncoccia; order Phycocordibacterales; family DATDWN01; genus JBAYWK01. The sequence continues at coordinate 48,816 of CAZKCA010000003.1, read as the reverse complement.
TCTCAACATCGGAGGTATTTGAGCAGGGAGAAAAACAGAAACGCGTATTCAAAGATAAAATCCACTATACCGTTGATGATCATGTAAGATCTGCGAGTCCAGACGCACAAAGATTATTCTCTTCTCTCAAGGAGCAGATCTCCACTCTAGATGAATCAATTATTGAGGAAGCCAAAGCAAAATATATAGCGTACAAGCTCACCACTAATTTCTGTGACGTGGTAGTGCTTCGCGATTCACTAAAAATCTTTTTGAACGTGCCGAGCGGACACCTCGATGATCCAGAAAATATCGCTCGCGACCTCACCAAACCCAAGCCCATAGGTCATTGGGGCAACGGAGACTATGAGGTAAAGATTGAGAGCGAGGCAGACCTAGAGAAAGCCATTCCTTTGGTTCGCCAGAGTTATACCTACAACAAATGAACCCAATTTCCCTCACAAAAGAGCTGTTGGTAACTCGAGCTTCGCAAAGCCTCGAATAGAAGCTAAGGTACGAGACATTATTCAAATAATTTATTTGCCTATGGAAAACAAAGAAGCGTCTTTAGAGGGTCAGACCAAAAAGAAATCCTTCGGAATTACTAGCTGGGTTATAGGAGTACTGCTTGCTGTGACCGGATTTGTATCCCTGTTCTCGGATTTCATCCCGGGGCTTTTCCTGCTACTAGCCGCCGTGATGATTCTCAAACCTACACGTCAGTTTGTGATGAGTAAGATTCGAATGCCTATCAGTCGACCAATAAAAATAGGAATTGTGATCCTGTTCCTTGTTATTGCTGGAACAACAATGGATACCAAATCATCCCAGAAAGTTGCTTCTAATGATTTGGAATCTCAGGCTCAAAAGCAGGAAAATGCGCAAACGACTAGTGACTCAATAAAGGAGGTGGTCACCAAACCTAAAACTTTGGAAGAAAGGATTAGAGACACCATTAATACTTCGCTTGGTTCGGAGACAAATATGAAGAAGCCAAGAGTTGTTGAAACGACTCTTGATCCATATAAACCGTCCATGTTGACTGAGTATGGGTACAAAAGCGAAGAACCAGTTGTTGGAGTGCTCATAAAAATAAATGCTGATGAAAATCTTACAACCAACCTTCAAAAAGGCACGATGCATGGTGAAGCCTTCAAAATCGCCAAAGCACTTTTCCCGCTCGATCCAACGATTGGAGACATTATTATCTGGTCCCAGCTCCCGGTTAAAGACCAGTACGGCAATGTGAAGGACGGCACTGCGATTGTCTATTCAATCGCACGGCCACTTTTTAACAAGATAAACTTGAGCAACTTTAACCACCGTGATCTACCGACGCTCCTCAAGTCAGAGAGTAGGATCGATGACCGGAATAATTATTACGAGGCGATCAAGTTTTAGGCGCAGAATAAGGCAGTTTTTATTGTTACTATGTTTACCTTCTTTCGCTCATGTTCTCCTAAACAATATTCGATTGCTGAAATCTCGGCTCAATCTGAGAGCGGTAGCATGACTCAAGACTCCCAGGTAAGACTGAAGTGTTTGCTTCAATCTTTCCTCGTCGATCTCTCCTTGTTTAAACAACTCGATTTTCTCATCCAGCTTGCGAAGCATTCTTTTCTCGGTTCGTTTGCGCAATGTACGGTAGTGAGGAAAAGAAACGTAGCCGAGAAAATCAATGCCACGTCGGTATGTACCTATGGTGACCTTGCTTGGATGCAACTCAAGGTTGAGATGATTGTGAAGGAAGTCTTGGATTTTAGGGACAAGGTCTTTCAAGAAATTTTCGTTATCAGATGCAACAACAAAATCATCAGTGTAGCGAACATAATTTTTAATTTTCAGTTCTTTTTTCATAAACTGATCAAACTCATTCATGTAGACATTGGCGAACAGTTGCGATGTCAGATTACCAATAGGAAGCCCTCTTCGGGTAAACAAATCGGAAAACTCTCCGGCAAAACTCTCGATTATTTCCTCCATAAGCCACAAAGCCCCAAGGTCTTTCATCTTTCTTTGCAGAAGCTTGATCAAGATAGTGTGGTCAACACTATCAAAAAACTTTCTGACATCACATTTAAGTGCATACGCTGTTTGAGTGTAATTCTTCGAGACCTTACGAAGCATTATGTCCAAAACATGAACGCCTTTATGAGTTCCTTTTCCGACGCGGCAGGAAAAAGAATGGGATATAAAAGTTGGTTCAAAAATTGGATTGAGTATCTGAAAAATTGCATGATGCAACACTCTGTCTCGAACCGTCGCTTTATGAATATGTCGGAGTTTCGGATCATAAATATAGAAGTTGCTATACGCTCCATGCCGATATGCCTTACTTACTAATTCTCTATGCAAGGCAAAAATATTCTGCTCAAGATTCTTTTCAAAAACAAGCACGTCGGATTTGTTTCTCTTCCCGAGCTTGAACTCATCCCACGCCGAAAAGAGATTCTCGGCGTTAATTATTTTATCAAATAACTTTGTATAAACTCGCATGAATGAAATTGATATCCCTATTATTAAAAAGTCGTATGAACTGTATAAAACATTTCAAGAACATCGTAAGTTAATTCCTAAAGCAGAAAGGTTCACTGTCTACGAACGAAGTGAAAATTTGATTGTCGATGTCATCGAATATTTTCTCGAGGCAGGATATTCGAAAAGTGGTAATAAGACTGTAATTTTGGAAAGGGCCAGTATCAAGTTAAACACTCTTCGTTTTTTTATTCGTCTAATGAAAGAAACAAAGTCACTTGATAACAAGAAATACACCACACTCCAAGAAATGATCGATGAAATCGGCCGCATGCTTGGTGGATGGATTAGGTCATCTAGTACTTCTCGATAAGACAAAGAGCATCCGTATGGATGCTCTTTGTGAAGTGGAGAGACTTCGGAACGAAAGCCGACGCGGAACCGTAGTTGTCGTTGGCATTGTCGAACCAGTTCGTGTCGAACTTGACCTTGCCGTCGTTGAAGTTGAAGTACGGGGCGTGATCGAAGCGGACATCGGCATCCGGATAATTCGTCTTTGCTCATCCGAGCCACCAGAGCTTGAAAGTATTCCTTGTTGGAAACAAGGTGCGATCTCGCTCCTGAATTTTATCTGACAGCACCCGCCATATAGGCTTAATGGTCTGTCTTAAACAAAGACAAGCAGTATCTCCTCATCGCGACGCTCTCTTCCAAATCGTAATCGGGAAGACCCTGGTCGTTTTCTCTTAATGAGAACAAAGAGAAAGAGTTCGGCGACGGCAATCCTTGAACGACCGTGCATGAGCCTAGACTCATGTATAAGTATATCAAAAATATTTTCTGTATAAAAAGAAATCGGGGTTACCCACACGTGTGGATAACCCCGAAAATTTGCCGCGAACTCAAGAATCAAAAGAAAGGATTCAAAAGACTCAAGAGTTCGAGCATCAAGGATCAGTTCTGCGGAACGAAAGCCGACGCGGAACCGCAGTGGCCGCTGGCATAGCCGAACCAGTACGCGCCGAACTCGACCCCGCCGTCGCTGAAGTCGAAGCACGGGGCGAGATCGAAGCGGACATCGGCATCCGGATCATCAAACTCGTCACCCGAGCAGTCGATCCAGAGGTCGTTATAGTTCATGAGCCGTTCCTGGTGGGTCAGGATCATGATGCCGATGGCGAATGCGCCGAGTCCGAACTCGTTGGCCGCGAAGACCTCACGAGCACGGCGGACAGAACGTCCCCGATGGCGGATGCCGAACTGGGCGGCCACCACGAGGATGTCGTGATCCTTCTGCTCGTTGCCGAGCTTCTGGAACACCGACGCCGTCTTGGCCGTCTGGCGCAGACGCGAGTTGTTGATCTGCCCGTCACGGTAGTTGTAGAACTTCCCGTTACGAGCCGACTTCACCGCGTCGAGCACCTTCTGGACCGCTTCGGTGTAGGTCGGAGCGACCGTCTGCCACTTCGGGATGGCGAACCACCCCTCGGCGTGCTGCGGCACTTCGCGCTCGGCGAGCTTCTCGTCGGCGAACCCGATGCCCGGGAAGATCTGGCGCAGGATATTGCACTGCTCCGTGATCGACTTGGGCTTCGTGTAGCCAGAGAGGTAGCCGTAGCTCGACTCCACCTCCTCGTCCTTGAACTTGTCGGAGACCGACAGGTCCTTGAGCGAGGCGAGGGCGGCCGTGCGGATGGCCTCGGCGAATTCGTCGCCGTGTTCGATGACGCGCTGGGCGCCAGGGTTGTCGAGTCCGAGCTCACCGAGAACCTTCTCGATGGCGTCGTTTCCGAACCGGTTGATCTGCTTGATCTGACCGGCAGTTGCCTGAGTAATCGTCTGCATGACGTTATCTCCTTCTGCCTTATGGGCATTTACCGAAGAACGCTTCGGCTCGACTAGTCCCGTAGTTGAGACAAGCTTTTTAGGCCCTAAAATAAGGCTCAAAAAGCTCGTCTTAACTACACTGATCCATTACAAAGAACTATTTGAGTAGTATAGCAATAAATTACTGGTTTGTCAAGGATAAAAAGTGACCCGAATTATTTACTATGGCCAACAATATTTTCATGCTCCAAGCTTTTTAAATTCTTCGGAGTACATCTGCGCGATAGTTGCTGTCTCGCCCTCTTCCTCGAGATCAAAGGCAAAACAACGCTCATCAATATCGATGACATATTGCAGGGACTCTTGAGTGTACAGATGTTCTGTTGCCGTGTCTGCGAGTCTGCTTGAGCTTAGGTTGAGAAATGCAACTTCTTCCTGATATGAATTAATGAACTCTGTATACTTTTCTGTCATATCAATATCAAACATTGACGATATTTTTTGAGCCAATTTTTTAAACTCGCACAGCGTCTTAAAGTTTTTAGTTGGCGTTGCATATTTCTTTATAAAAAGAAATATATTAGCGATTGGCAAAAGACATTTAATTTGCTTCTTGTATTCTTCCACAAAATCAATTTTTTCTTTACAAGCATACAAACTGGTTCCAGTCAGCACTTCTATCTTTTTTGGCACACCTAAAAACTCTTTCTCAAAGGTGCTTTTTTCTAGCTTCTTTGCGCTAAAAAGATCTGCAAAATACAGCTTAGATTTTTGAAGTTCTGCATACCAAATCGCGAACAACTCTTTGTGGCTCTTCTTAGTATTGCCACCCCATGTGTCGAATTGTTCGCTCATAAAAAGTGGAGTGTATGCATTGACGAACAATCCTTCATCGATCCATTGTGACAACTTTTCTTTAATAACTCTTTCAATACTCATATTTTTGTTTCTTGCGTATTCTTCAACAAGAGACAAGATCCCTTCTTCCCTGTCATCATCCGTTTTGTCGGATGCAATATGCTCATCATCCACCAATTTCTGGAACAAATCTTTGATTGGCAGTTCAGCAAAGAAGGGGTGGAGCAGAAAGCCATCTTTTTCCGATGTACTATTTTTGATTTTCTTAACGCCTTCGTAATACATACGAGAGTAGATGTTGGTGATTATTAAATCTTTGTTCTGCTTGCTTAGCGAATTACCGTCACCAAATAGCTCATAGAGAAAAACCTGATCTCCTAAATATTTTTCATCACTCGCGATTTCTTCGTCCAAGAGAAGTAGGTCGCTCTGTATTTCCTTAGGGAGTTTGTGAAAGGTATATATGTGTAATACCTTCTCGTACCTTATATGCGTATGTTGTGTAAGAAATCGCACACTCTCTTCAACTGGGATGTCTTTTGCAAATGGGTGGTCTGTCAGCTCATTGATCATCCTTACACGAGGGAGGAAGGTATCCAGTACCCTTTGGTTTCGTAGAAGTGACAATTCTGCTCTGTAGAGGAACATTTGGGCATCCATATACATGGAGCTTTTTAGCCGAGCGATGTTTATGTATTTGTTGTATTCCTTTATTTCCGAAGTATCCCCATTCCATCCTTGAGTTAGTGTATACACATCGGATTCTGACAGCAGGCCTTTGCCAGTTTTTTCTTTGTGAGCATCGTTACGAACAAGCGTCATCACTCGCTCAAATGGCGTTATGTTTGACCTCCTTAAAATGTTACTGAGATTTTTCATATTACTTGTTTCTTCGTAGTGCGTTTTCAAGGAATTCGACCCGTTCCTTCAATTCTGTATTCACGATGTTTTTGGAAAGAGTAGAAGCAAGTCTGGCAATCATAGATGCCTGCTTGTGCGATATCTCTTTGTTCAACACCTTGCGGAGGGTGTCCGAAAGAATGTGATTTATTTCTGCTAAATTTATAGGTTCCATATTTAGTGATTTTCTACGATCTCAAACCATGCACGTACCTCGTGGGCTCGACCACTCTTGATGATGTTTTTGTAGAGGGCGAAGATGACATTCGGTGTGAGCTTGCGCGCCCACACATTTAGGTTTTTGCTTATCCCGTCCCTCTCAAGTCGCTTGTTCCAGTCAGTAAGCGTACCGACGTCGACCACATACTTCTTGGAAAAATCAAGTTGAGTCTTTACTGATAAGAGCTCAAAGACCGCTTCTTCCTCAATGCCAAACTTTTCAAGCGCCACCCTCGGCTGTCCTTTAAGAAATGAGGGAAGAGACTTCCAAAGAGCGTAGGTTTCGTAGATCTGTTTTTTATACGGATCCTTGGAAAAATCTTCTTCTTGCATACACTCATACTTTCACCGCCTTTGCGCCGGTGAGCTTCTCAAGCCTTTTGAGTGACGCCACCACATACGCCTCATCAAGCTCGATGCCGATACACTTTCGACCTAAGTGTTCACACGCAACAGCGATCGACCCGCTTCCAAGGAAGGGGTCATAGACAATGTCGCCGACCTTCGTTGAGTTAGGGATAATCTTTCGCAAAAGTCCCACGGGTTTTTGCGTCGGATGCAGTCTTGATCGTGTCGGTCGTGGATAGTAGATCACGTTCTTTGCTTTTGATCGTTCCATCTTGTGCTTGCCGAACCAGCCGTAGGCGATGAGTTCATAAAGCGAAAGGTAATCCTTTCGACTCATGACAGGTTGGTTTTTGAGCCAGATGATCATTTGGCTATAGTAGAAGCCTGCAGACTTCATACCTGATCGAAGACTCGGAAACATTGGGTCGGCATTAAAGATGTAAACCGCGTTGTATTCCTCAAGATAGGGCACGACCATTCCAAGGTACTTGCGAGTAAATTCCTCGTACTCATCTTCACTTTGGAGATGGTCGCCCACGATTGCTTTTTCGTCTTTTACACCGAGCTTCGATATGCCTTTCTTGTTCTCAACATACGCAACGCCATAAGGAGGGTCGGTGATGACCGCCCGTACTTTACTTGACCCGATGACCCTGCTGACAAAGGCTCTATCAAGCGAATCACCGCACGCGATAGTGTGATCGCCGACCTTGAATATGTCTCCTTTAGTTATTTCCATAGATTTTCTTTGCCTTAAGATTGGTAAATTTCTCCCATCGGTCGATAACGATGGTCGCGAAGATGAGATCAACCTCGACACCTCGCCATACGCGATTCAGTTCTTCTGCCGCAATGAGGTCACTGCCGCTTCCGGCAAATCCGCTATAGACAATGTGAAGTGGAGCACTGCATCGTTTGAACGGTTTCTCATTCAGGGTTACAGGTTTTTGAGTAGGGTGCTGGTATGACTGAGCGTTGTCTCGCTTCTCGATCCAGATGTCGATCATGTCTAATATCTCGTCATGCACCTGATTGCCGGTGGTTACTTCCTGGTTGAGAATTTCGTTTACGTTATTTAGCCCCTGGTTGAGATACGGTTTGCCAGTCGTTCCGTATACACACGGCTCATACACTTTATTGAAGGCGATTTTGTGCGTAGGATTTTGATTATTCTTAAGCCACAGGCAGACACGCTTCGCATCAACCTTGTGCTTTGCATACAAGCTCTGCACCACCCCAATGTATGAAGAATCGCACCAGTAGAATAGATGGGCGTCTTTCTTGCTTATGCTTTTTGCCACCTCCATGCTCTTGTCCAAGAATTCCATGTACTCACTGTCCTTCTTGGAGTCGTCCTTACCGGAATATGAACCTTGATACTTTTCTTTGTTGCCAACTCCCTTGGAATAGTCGAGACCAATGTTGTAGGGAGGATCGCAGTACACGATGTCCGCTAAGTCTCCGTTCATAAGTCTCTCCACCGATTCCTTGTCAGTCGAGTCGCCGACAAGAAGACGATGCTTACCGAGTTCCCAGATTTCTCCCGACTTCACTTTTGGCGTGATCGTATCCTTGAGTGCTTTCTCTATATTGAAATCGTCATCGACTACATCGACGTCGTCGAAGAGGTTCTGAAGCTCCTCGTCACCAAAGCCGACATCGAGCAGTACGTTCATGTCGAAATCTTTGAGAAGCTCTTCATTCCAAGAGCCAGTATTCTTGTTGAGGCGGAGGTTAAGTTCTCGTTCTTCACTGAGCGTTAGCTCTCGGGAAGGTATCATACATTCGACCTCCTCAATACCGAGGTCGGCGTATACCTTGACCCGCTGTTCGCCGCCGATGATGGTGTTGGCTCGCGAGCCGATGTTGAGGACGATAGGGACAACCGTTCCGAACTCTTTCACGGACTTCTCCAAGTCCCTGCGTTCATTCTCGCTTAACGAGCGTGGGTTATACCCGTTTTTGATCAAGTCGCCGAGCTTGCGAGTGGTTGGCGACCATATGATCTTTTGTTTTGCCATAGGGTTAATGTCAGAAGAGGGTTTTATTAAGCTCTTCTACCCTTATTCGTCATTGAATGACAAAATGACAATTTTCTTTTGACTTTCAGGAACTGTGACCAAAAATATCCTTAATACAAAAGACCCTTTGCTGTTTCCAGCTAAGGGTCTTTGTTTCGTCATCTCAGTTGAAATGACTATCTGTCTCCTCGTAGTGTAAATTTCGCCCAGTACCCATTCTTCTTAGTGTAATGAGGGATCGGGTTTTCATTCATACCGAAGAACTCTCTGAGTTGAACATTTAGGTCGTACTTGATGTTCCTACTATACCGCCCATCCCACTTATCGTTGGCTAACGCACCACCGTTATCGGCCATTTCCCTGAGTAACTCCCACTTGCGGTCGGGGCGGTTCGTCTTCGTGTTGAGAAATCCCATGTCTTTGAAGTCGAATTTCTTTGGTTCCATTTTTGGATACGATACCCTGACGAAATGCCCATCGACGAACTGGATGTCGAGGGATTCCCATTTAGCATTACCAGGGAGTTGATATGAGGCAGTTACATATTTATGGTTTTGTCTCGCTGGTGCGACGACAATGTCCTCGGGGTTCACAATCCGAACCTCCTGAACCGGTCGTGTTAATACGGGCATGAAATAACCATCCTCCTCGTCAAAAGTTTCAGGAAGTGCCGGCATTGTTATCTGTGGTATTGAAGGAAGAGGCAATTTTGCCATAGCTTCCATTTGAGGTCGTACAGATTCGATTACCGAACTGACCGTCTTGAGGGGTTCCCTTATATATTCAAAAGCTTTTTGGTACGCCTCTACCGCATTATTCAACGGTGAAATAAGCCCTTCTGCAAAAGTTGGGCTGTATCCCTCTTTGATTGCTGTTTGATATACCAATTCGCCGACTGTCATGTTTTTTATTATATCAAAAAATTGGCATTTGTTGGCATTTGTGGGCACAGCTCACTAACCCCCTTAGATGTCTCATGCTCAGAAAAGAGACCCGACCCACAAACCTTTTTCTTCTCATCTCAAATGCGCTAAAATAGCCTTACAAGGCTTGGAGTGTGGGGTACCATACCCGAGTACACCGCAACGGAAATTCCTAATACCGATTGAGGTATTAGGAATTTTTTGTTTGTCTAAATGAGGAGGTGAGATTCGAACGACAGAGCGGGCACCCATCGAGAGCAATGGGTTGTGAGTCGGTGCCCAGACCAAATACGAGAGACGGCGAGTATTTGAGTCGAGGGAGAATCTCACCTCCTCCGCAAAAAACACCTTCAGGTGTTTTTTCTTTTCCCCTTCCGATTATAGCCCCATAAGTTATAATTAGGATTATGGCAAAACCACATATAGTTATAGTCGGAGCAGGATTTGGAGGGCTTTATACAGCAAGACATTTGGCTCCTTTTGTTAAGAAAAATAAAATAGATGTAACACTTATTAATAAAACAAATTATTTTCTATTTACCCCACTACTTCACGAAGTGGCTACTGGAGGACTGAGACCAACTTCTGTTTCTGAACCAATAAGAGAAATTTTTAAAAATAGCGGAATCACAATATATCAAGACACTGTTTTATCAATTAACCCAAAAGATAAAAAGATTTCCACAGAAAATTGTGAGATAAAATACGACTATCTTGTTTTGGCTACCGGAGCTGAAACTAATTATTATGGAATAGAAGGTGCCAAAGAAAACACCTTTGGTCTTAAAAATCTAGATGACGCTGTAAAAATAAGATCCCAAATAATAGATGCTTTTGAGAAGGCTACTTTGTCTAAAAATGAAGAAGAGAGAAAAAAACTTTTAACTTTTGTTGTGGTAGGTGGAGGCCCCACTGGAGTAGAAACTGTTTCTGAAATAGCAGAGTTTGCAGGAGAAATAAAAAATCGATACTACAAAGGTGAGAAAAGATACCATGTAAAAGACATTTCTGTTTGCTTGGTAGATACAGGAGACACAATACTTAGGCCTTTTAATAAAAAAATTCAAACAATAGCCACCCAAAGATTACAGAAAATGGGAATAACTCTTATGATGTCTAAAAAAGTTTCTTCTGTAAAACCACAGGAAATAGTTTTTGATGATGGTAATTCTATATCCGCTAGTACAATAATTTGGGCAACTGGTGTAACACCTGTGCCACCAAAATACATAGAACATGAACCAAGTCTTTTAGGCGGAAGAATGGAAACAGATTCTTTTCTCAGGATGATTGGCATTTCTGATGTTTTTGTTCTAGGTGATACCGCATGTGTAAACCAAGGAGAAAATGTTCCTCCTCCTCCAATGCTTGCTCAAGTAGCAGTAGCCGAAGCAGAATTTGTTGCCAAAAATATAATAGCTACAATAAAAAATAAAAAACTAAAAAACTTTATATACAAATCAAAAGGAACATTGGTTTCTTTGGGTCAATGGTATGCTACTGGAGAAGTTTTCTCTGTGGTAATAAGTGGAAAAATTGCATGGTGGATATGGAGAACCGTTTATTTATTCAAATTTCTTTCTTGGCAAAAAAGATTTCATATAGCATTTGAATGGACTCTAGACATTTTTTATCCAAGAGACATAACTAAAATAAGATAATATGAATATTAAATCATTTGACTTACATTTGATAAATTTCTTCAAAAAGATATCTATCCCTTTTGCCAGAATTAGTTTGTTTATAATATTTTTCTGGTTTGGTTTTCTGAAAGTTTTAGATCAGAGTCCAGCAAACCCTTTAGTAAATGACTTACTTTCAAGAACTCTCCCTTTTATTTCTTTTGAAGTTTTTATTGTTTTGTTTGGATTATTTGAAATGCTTATAGGAATTTTATTTATAATCCCAAAAGTGGAAAGAGTTGTTATCCCTTTACTTTTTATACATATGATAACAACAGTTCTCCCTTTATTTGTTTTAACTCCTGTGACATGGTTGGGTTTTATGTCTCCAACATTAGAAGGACAGTACATTATTAAGAACACAGCTCTTATTGCTGCGGCTTTGGGTATAGCTTCTCACTTGAGACCTTTAAAATGATATAATTAGACTATGGAAAAAATAAATTGGATTGCACCTGAATATATTCATACAGAAAAAACATCAGATTGGTATTGGATAGTAGGTATAATTACAGTTTCAGCGGCTACGATTTCTATAATGTTAAACAATGTTATTTTTGCTGTATTACTTCTGGTAGCAATGTTTACACTGACTCTTTATGCTTCACGTAAACCTCAAAATATAAAGATTGAACTAAATCAAAAAGGTATCATACACGGTAATATTTACTACCCATACTCAGATATAAAATCTTTTCATGTAGAAAATAAAGACAAATACCCTAGAATAATCTTTCAATTAAAAAAGAAGTTGTCTTCTTATGTAATAATACTAATCAAAGAACATGATCCTGAAGAAATAAGAGACTTTTTGGAAGACTTTTTGGAAGAAGAAACTCATACAGAACCTTTTCTTGCAAAACTTTTAATCTACTTTGGTTTCTAATTTCTTTGTGATAGTCTTGAGGCATCTGCTCTCGTCGTTCAATGGATAGGACGCAACTTTGCGGAAGTTGTAATGTAGGTTCGATTCCTACCGAGAGCACAATAATAAAACACCCTTTCAGGGGTTTTATTATTGTGCTCTCGGAGAAAAACAATGTTATTGCTTTTCGTTAGGAATCGAAGCCCGATTGCGATATTTTTGGAGTTTACGAAAAAAAATATCCAATTGGGGTACTCCCCCTGTAAGGATCGATTCCTATCAATTTTGCGACCTGTCTCGACAACAAGGCGGACAGCAAAGAGAGAGCTGGTGACGAATTTCCTACCAAGCAATGATTTGCTTTTCTTTAGATTTACAACCTACCTAAACAACAAATTTGAGCCCCCTATCAGAATCGAACTGATGTTTGTGGTTTACGATACCACTGTTCTACCACTGAACTAAGAAGGCTTATAAAAACACCCTTTCGGGTGTTTTTATATTACTGTATATTTAGTCTTTCTTTAAGATTAGCTATCTTTTCTTCTATGAATTTCCTATCTATTGTTTCAGCAAATTCTGGATCATTATTCGCTTTTTCTATTTGATCCTCAAGCATCATTAATTCTTTATAAGAATTTGTTTCCTCTTCTACTCCTTCTGTAGCAACTGATTTTTCTTCCTCTTTATTTCCACTAAAAAATCCTTCAAAAAATCCCATATTTTTAAAATTAACTTCTAATACCAAAATTATACCAACCATTAAAACAAAAAACCACCTACTGGTGGTTTTTTGTTATTTAGCTTTTTTTATCATTTTCGCTATTCTTGCTTTTTTTCTAGAAACTGTGTTCTTCTTTAGAAGACCTGTTTTAGCAGATTTATCTAAAATTTTCTGAACCTTAGGCATTAGAGCTTCTGCTTCTTTTACCTTTTTTTCAGATAATAGTTTTTTTACTTCTTTTATTGTTTTGCTAACAGCTTCTTTTTTTCTAAGATTAAAAACTCTCTTTCTTTTAGAGCTTCTTAGTGCTTTTTTGGCTGATTTAATGATTGGCATATGCCAAGTAGAGTATAACAGAATACAAAATAAAGCAAGTTTTTAGCCAAATAGATTAAAGAGGTTTCTTTATGTATAATACTTAACATGATAGGACACTTGTCTGGCAAAATAATACATACCGATCCAAAATACGTAATACTAGACGTCTCTGGAGTTGGATACAAAATATATACAAATACAGCCTATTTACAAACAACAAAAGAAAAAGATTATTCCTTTTGGACTTATTTAGCCGTAAGAGAAAACGCCCTAGATCTTTATGGTTTCAGTCAAAAAGAAGAAATAGAATTTTTTGAGCTTCTTTTGTCTGTGTCAGGTATAGGACCAAAATCAGCTATGGCCATAATGTCTGTAGCATCTCTTAAAAACCTGATCAACGGTATTGCATCAGGAGATATAAGTCACTTGGTAAAAGTTTCAGGACTTGGTAAAAAAAGCGCCGAAAAAATAGTTGTGGAACTAAAAGATAAAGTTTCTAACTTTGGCCAAGAAACTTCTTCTTCCCTATCTCAAGATGTAGATGCACTATTGGCCCTAACTTCTCTTGGATATGGAGAAAGAGAAGTAAGAGAAGTTTTGAAAAAAATACCAGAAACTGAAGATTTGACAGAAAAAATCAAAAAAGCTATTAAATTACTTTCATAAAATGCCGGAACTACCAGAAGTAACAACAACTGTTAAAGGATTAAATGAAGTCCTGCCAAATTTATCCATAAAAGATGTGTGGACTGATTATTTTATAGGAACAACATCTAAACAAAAAGAAGGCCTTAAAAACAAAAAATATTTTGAGATATTTAAAAAAGAAGTTATTGGTAAGAAATTTAAAAATATAGAGAGAAAAGGAAAATATATTCTTATACACCTATCTCAAAACAAAACAATATTAGTACACATGAAAATGACTGGACATTTTTTGTATGGAAAATATTTTTTTGAAAATAACCAGTGGAAAAGTAATGATAAATATTTAAATGACCCTTTTAATGGATTTGTAAGATTTTTATTCAAACTTTCCAACGGAAAAAGCTTGGCTTTTTCCGATATGAGAAAATTTGCCACAATTAGACTGTTTGAAACAGACAGTGTTCACCAAAGCATACATCTAAAAAATATAGGACCAGATCCTTTAAAAGATATAGATCTTAAGATACTAAAAAATCAGTTATTTAAGAAACCAAAACTAAAAATCAAAACTGCTTTAATGGATCAGTCTCTTTTAGCAGGTATCGGCAACATATACTCAGATGAAGTGTTGTGGCAATCTGGGATACACCCAGAGAAAAAAGTTGCAGATTTGAACAACAGAGATTTAAAAAATATCCTGTCTTCTATGATTAAAATATTAAACAAATCAATTTCCATGGGAGGAGATTCTATGTCGGATTATAGAAATATATATGGACAAAAAGGAGGTTTTCAAGATGCTCATAAAGTATACAGAAAAACAAAAACTATCTGTAGTAAAAAAGGTTGTGGAGGAACAATAAAAAGAATTATTGTTGGAGGAAGAAGTACACACTTTTGTGATAAACACCAAAAGATGTAAAATATAAGTATGAAAAATGACGATCTTTTAGGAGTTGGCATACTACTACTTATAATAGGAATTGCTGTTTTTGGAGGTTCTAAAGTTGGTCAACCGGGATTTTTTAATAATGGATCAAACAGCAACAACGCTTCTCAACCAAAAAGCTTAGTACAAATTGAAAGAGATTTAAATAATATAGAAAAAGAGGCAGACAAAATACAAAAAGAAATTGAAACCTTGGAGAGACGAAAAACAGAATCAAAATATAAAGATATAGTTTCACTTAGAAATGTAACCCGGGCAACAACCCCAGGAAAAGAATACGTAACAATAGAAGTAAGTAGTAGAGCAACAACCAGCGTACCTATAACCGGTTGGGTTATAAGAAGTGCTAGCACAGGAAACACCGCAACAATACCAAAGGCTTCTTATTTGTTTTTTGCAGGACAAGTAAACTACGAAGAAAATGTCATTTTGTCTCCTGGAGATAAAGTTTATTTAGTTACAGGTATCTCTCCAAATGGAGCAAGTTTTAAAACAAACAAATGTTCTGGTTTTCTATCTCAATTCCAAACATTTGTTCCCTATTTAAGTACTAGTTGCCCGAGACCAAGAGACATGGATCTTTCATCCATACCGAACTTAACAATAAACGACGCTTGTTTTGACTACATAGACAGATTTCCTTCATGTAAAATAGAAACTAAAACACTGCCGATAAATTGGAGTTATGAGTGTAAAAATTTTATATACGAAAAAATAAACTACAATTCTTGTATAAATATATACAAAGATGATCCTGATTTTTATAAAAAAGAGTGGAGAATATACCTAAAAAGAAGTGAGATTTTGTGGAAACAAAGAAGAGAAAACATTGTTCTTTATGACAACGAAGGAAAAATTGTTGATTCTCTGACCTACTAAAGACCTAAAATCCTAAACAAAGCCACCCCAAAAGCCACAGAAACATTTAAAGACTCTTTGTTCCCTTTCATTGGTATTTCAGCTATATAATCTGAAATTTTCAAAATATTTTTATCTATCCCTTTTGTTTCCTCACCTACCATAAAAACAACAGGGTATTTAATTTTTATTTTTTTATAATCAACAGATTTTTTATCTTGTTCTACAGAAACAACACAAACTCCTTCTTTTTTTAAATTTTTCAAAAGCTTAATTGGATCATCTTCATATTTCCATTCAATCACCTCTTCAGACCCTAAAGCAACTTTAGCAAAATCACTTCTTTTTTTGCCAAAACGATCTGTTGGTGTAGGAGTAAAACCAGATAAGTATATTTTAGACACACCCAAAGCGCTTGCTGTCCTAAAAATAGAACCAACATTATGAATGCTTCTTATGTTGTGAAGCAAAACAAATACCTCTTTTTTCATAAAAATGACTATAACATATTGATTATATATAAAAAACCAATTAAAATGTCTTTATGCTTTCAATATTTCCAGATCTGCTAACTTTTGGGATACTATCGCCTTTTTTAATAAGAATTGCAGTTTCTGTTGTTGGATTAAAATATGGATTAGAGAGATTAAAAAAACCATACAAATGGTTATCTGTATTTTACATAATAACAAGTATGTTTATTTTTATTGGGCTATTTACACAAGTGGCTGTTCTTGTAGCAATAGTTTTAGCAAAAGTAGATTACTATATAAATAAAAAAAGTGGAGAAAAGCCAAACTTCTATATTTATTTTTTGATTATCACAGTCCTATTTTCACTGCTCTTCACCGGTCCAGGATTTTTAGCTTTTGATTTACCTCTATAATTATTGGACAATTTGTTTTTATTTGGTATATTTCTTAGAGTTAATATTTATAGTAATTTTGGTCAGGGATAATTTTCTTGTCGTCACAAGAAAATTTCCACGACCCAAAATTACATGTGCGGTATACCTTCCCCACCTGATTACAGGTGTTCAAGGTCTTGCGAAGTGATAATATCACTTCTCACCTCGCCTGTTTTGCTTGGTAGCAAAACATGGCTGTGACCCGCAGAAGTAATAGAAAATTAAAGTAGTTTGATTTTCTAAAGCATTTTGCGCCCGTAGCTCAGTCGGTAGAGCAGCTCCCTTTTAAGGAGATGGTCGCAGGTTCGATTCCTGCCGGGCGCACACGATTCAAAAACAGCATATTATGCTGTTTTTGTTTACGTGTGCGGACCGGAGCGGGCACCAGTCGGGCACGACTGGTCGCGAGGTCAGGGTCCGAGGAAATTTTCGAACGTCGGTGAGAAAATTATCCAGGACACACAAATTTTGAACAAAAATATCCAATTGGGGTACTGACCCTGTAAGGGTCGAAGTCCTGCTGTTTTTGTTTACTGGTGCGAGGCGCAGGCCGACGGGCCGAGCCGGGGTCGCGAAAAATTTCAGCAGAAATTTATTTGTGACCACAAGATATCCTACCAATTTTTTCTTTCATACCCTATCTTTACTCTCTCTCTAAAATATGTAAACATTTACTTGGAGGATTTCGTGACCAAAAAATACCTGAAATTTGCAGGACTGATCCTGATTGGAATGATCTTCAGCACACCGCTTATTGTAAAAGCGGTTGGCAAAAAGGCAATCCAATTCATGGTTGGAGAAGAAACAAGACCCGCTTAACACGGGTCTTTTACAAACCTAAAATCCACTTCTCTAGCATAATATCTAAATCCCCTTCGCCAGACCTGACTTTGTGGGTCATAGAAACCAAATCCGACATCATCCTTTCTATATCCTGATCTTTATAGTTTCTACTTCCAGATAAAGCATTTTTATATTGATAAGGAGTCAAATCACAATCTTTTTGACTGTCAACTTTTGAAACAATGGCCATATTTTTTACTTGCCAAAATATAATACCATGCAACTCTTCCGAAGGGATACCTTCTTGTATTGTTTTCAAATAATCAATCCAAAGTCTTTTTTTGTCTTTTTCTAAAATACCATCAGTTATCCCAAACACATTAAAAAATTTTTTACCATCTTCTTTGGTAGAGAATTCCTGGACTTTTTCTGAATATTTTTCTATATCTTTTAAACTTTTTACATCCACTTTGCTCTCCAAAGAAACAAAAACATTGGCAGAGTCTTTGATAAATGGTAATTTTTCAATAAAAAAATCTTTTATATTTTTATCTTCAAACAAATTATCTGTTACTACTATATACTTTGAATCAAAAAGCCCTTGGGAAAAAATGAGTTCCTCGAATTTAGAATAATCAAAATTTTCAGTATTTATTTTAAATATTTCGGCATCAGGTCTTTTTTTACACAAAGCATCCAAGATGCTGTGCATCTTTTTTCTGGAAGAAAATTTATCATTACCATACAAAAAATAAATCATATTTTTTCCATCTCTGCCCAATTATCACCAAAAGAAGCCTCTGCAACACAAACAACACCGTGGGTCTTTTTTGGATCTATTATGGATTCCATAATATTCTTAACCTCAGAAGCAACAGCTGTAACAATATTATCTTTTATCTCATAAACCAACTCATCATGAACTTGCAATAAAAGACGAACTTCGTTTTTTAAATTTTTTTGCTTCAAAAAATTATCTACTTTTACCATAGCTAGTTTTATAATATCTGCTTCTGTTCCTTGTATTGGTGCATTTATAGCCATTCTTTCAGCAGAGGCTTTCATAAAAGGAAGTTTTGATCTAATCTCTGGAAAATACCTTCTGCGACCAAAAAAAGTTTCGGTATAACCCCTTTGAGCGGTTTCTCTTTTTATATTTTCTAAATATTCTGCCAAACCATTAAATTTATTAAAGTAACCATCTAAAAATTCTTGAGCTTCCTCTTTAGAGGTTCCTAGATTTTGTTTCAAAGCCAAAACACCCATACCATACATAACCCCAAAATTTATGACCTTAGCATGACTTCTCATTTCTTTTGTAACTTGCTCTTTGTTAACACCAAAAACTTCAGAGGCAACAGCTGTATGAATATCTTCTCCTTTATTAAAAATTTCGATCAACTTTTTATCACCCGAAAGGAAAGCGGCAATACGAAGTTCTATTTGAGAATAATCAAAAGAAACAAGTTTCCATCCTTTTTCTGTTACAAAAGATTTTCTTATTTCCCTTCCCAAATCTGTTTTATTTGGAATATTTTGTAAATTTGGATTACTAGAAGCCATTCTACCAGTAGTAGACCCTGTTTGGATAAAATCTGCATGCAGTCTACCTTTATCATCTACTTGAGTAGGAATGGTGTCTATATATGTACCTAAAAGTTTAGCTAATTCTCTATATTCTAAAATGTATTCAGCAATTTTATGTTCCTCTTTTAGTTTTTCAAGTTCTGATTCTTTAGTGGAAAAACTACCTCCAGCTGTTTTCTTTTGATTTTTTACCTTCAAACCTAATTTAACAAACAAAATTTCCCCTAACTGTTTTGGAGAATTTATATTAAACTCTTCTCCTGCCAACTTCCATATTTTCTTCTCTAACTCAGATAATTTTTTATGATATTTATTTGATAGATCTTTTAAACCAACCGTATCTATTTTTACACCAATATCTTTCATTTCTTTTGTTATTGGCATAAGTGGTTTTTCTATTTGATCCAAAACAAATTCAAGGTTTTGATCTTTTATTATCTTCTCTAAAACTTTTTTAGCCTCTGTTAAATTGTCTTTATGTGTATAAGAATAAATATCTGAAACAGAAGGATTGGTTTTATTTGAATCTATAATCCAGAGAAGCAGTTTGGTCTCTTCTATATCTTCAGCTTTTTCTTCTATATTATTTTTTGACTCTATTTTTATAGACAAAACCTCGGCCAATTTTTGACCAAGAGTTTTGAACTCTAGCTCTCTAAACAAGGTTTCTACCTTATCCATAGAAACATCTTTACTCCACCTATGATCATTTAAGGAAACAAAAATAGGAGCATCACGTCTTATTGTTGCTAACATCTTTGAAAACATCGCCTCTTCTTCTCCATCTTTCAAAAGATCTACTGTTCTTTTTTTAATTCCTGCTTTTATAAAAATTTCTTCACTTGTTTTTAGTTTTTTATAAATATCCTCTAGACTTCCAAACTTTACAATAAGCTCTGTTGCTGTTTTTTCTCCAATACCTGAAATACCAACAATATTGTCAGAAGGATCACCTCTTAGTCCTTTAAAATCAGCCAAATATTTTGGTTCAAAACCAAACCTTTCAATAACAGCATCCTCATCATATATAACAGTATCTTTGATGCCTTTTTTCAAAGTATAAACTCTTACTTTTTTACCAGAAACAAGTTGCATTGTATCCATGTCCCCCGAAGCAATTATGATGTCATAATCTTTATCCTTCATCTGCTCAACTATTGTTCCAAGCATATCATCAGCCTCAAAACCTTTAGAAGAAAACATTGGAATACTTAGAGCTTCAAAAACTTCTTTCGATTTTTCTAATTGAAAAACAAGTTCGTCATCAGCTTTTTTTCTACCAGCTTTATAATCTTCATACATTTCATGTCTTTCTGTTTTTTCAGGTAGATCAAAACAAGCCAAAATATAATCTGGCTCCACATCTTTAATTAGTTTTATCAAAAAAGTACAAAGACCATACAAAGCTCCTGTCGGTTCTCCTTTACTAGATTTAAAATCCGGTAAAGCATGGTATGCCCTGTGAAGTATAGCGTGAACATCGAGTAGGGCTACTTTTTGATTCTTTTCTTTTGCCATATATAAATTATATCACTAAAGGTCTATTTCTATTTCTCGCTCATTATCTCCAATATGGTCAAATTTTATCTTTATATGATCACCTAAAATATCAAAAATCCTCTCTGGCCACTCTACAACAATTAGATTTTCTTTATCGGAAACTATTTTTTGCCAACCAAGCCTTAACATTTCTTCAGATTTTTCTATTCTGTATGCATCTATGTGTATAAGATGTTTAAATGGTTTATTTTCTAGAGAATAAATCTTTTCTATTACAAAAGTTGGGCTTATAACAACCGCTTCTACACCCAAAACTTTTGCCAAACTTTTAGTAAAAGTTGTTTTACCAGAACCAAGATCACCATAAAGACCAAGGATTGTTGCACCATCATCCTTTGGTCTAAGTTTTTCTAAAAATTCTGAAACAATCTTTTCATTTTCTTCTGGATTAGATGTTTTGTAGTTCATACTTTGGAATTCTAACAAAAAAATACCCCCAACGCATGTAGCGCTGGGGGTTTGCCTTGCGAGGGGCCGAACAAAAAATTTAGTTAGAACATCTGCTTCCTCGCAAACAGATGTTCCACGCCTCCTGGCGACTCAACTGCCATTGAGCCTGCCAGACATTCAGGAAGACACTTTTTTCGGCAGTGCCAACCCTACCATCATCCAGGGTGCCTTGGGCAGAGAAAATAATCCTAGGATTGTTCCCATCTCTCCAAGTATTTAGACTTCTAGTAAGGGTCAGAGAGCCTCCTGGACAAAGATTTCGCACCGCCGGAATCCCACCAACAGTGATGTCAATTGGAACACCACTGACATTGGCCACAAGAACCCTAGCGTTTACACGCCAAGTTCTCATATCGGCGAAATCATCATTAACCCAAACTTCTTCTGGGTTTTGACACCCAGAAAGGTTGGACTCACGACGAGCCTGCAGAATCCTTTGCTCTCTCTTTTGCTCGTTCTCCTCCTGCTCTCTAATTTGCTTGAGAGCTTTCTTTTCAAGAGGAGAAAGAGACTTCTTGTAAGCCTCGAGTTTCTTTTTCTTCTCCTCAATCTCTCTAAGAGTTTCAGCTCTGGCTGAAACTTCAGTTTTGAGATCCATAAGAGGATCTTCAACTTTTTTATCTGGCGGTTCGGAAACCTTTTTGGTTTCCTGAACCGGTGCCTCCTGAGAAAGCTCGGCCACAGGCTCGGCCTGTGCAGGAACAGTCCAACCTTCCACTCGGCTCTCTTGAGCCAAAGTGGAAAAAATCGCGGTGGCGCAGAAGAGCACCACAATCAAGTTTTTAATGAACAGATGCATCTTGCACCTCCTACCTATATTATAGCATATTTGATGTCATTTTGTCAACCCATGTAGTGAATTTATTTCATAAATATACTACAGGGTTATTTTCAAAGTTTTTAACAACTTTGAATTGGTTTTGTGTGTTACAATATTTTTATGATTACTTTTGATGAAGACAAGCAAAAGAAAAAAATAGATGAGCTGAGAAAAAAAGAAGAAGAAGATTTAGCTCAAATATTAGCAAGTAAATATGGTATCCCCTATTTAGATCTTACTGTTACACCTATAAACATAGATGCGTTAAGAATTATCTCCGAAATAGAATCAAGAGAAGGACAACTTGCTGTATTTAATGAAATTAATAAAATTGCAAGCATAGGAGTATTGTCACCAAACAACCCTAAGACAAAAGAATTTTTAGAGAAAATTAAATTAAAAGGATATACACCAGAACTTTACATGGTTTCTCATGCTAGCCTAAACAAAGTTTGGGATAGGTACAAAGACCTTTCTTATTCATTTGAAACAAAATCTGGTGCCCTAGATATTTCAAACGATCAAATAAATGAATTTTTATCTCAAGTAAACACTATTACTGATGTACAAAACCTTATAGGAGAAGTTTTGCATATGAAAAAAAGCTACAGAATATCTAGAATTCTTGAAATTATTCTAGCTGGAGCTATTTCCGTAAACGCTTCCGATATTCATTTAGAACCAGAAGAAGATTACGTTAGACTTCGTTATAGATTAGATGGAATCCTAACTGATATTTTGGAGTTTGATTTAAACACATACAAGCTCTTACTTTCTCGTATAAAACTTATTTCAAATTTGAAGATAAATGTTAAAGGATCACAAGATGGGAGATTTAGTATAAAAATAAAAGATACTGAAATTGAAATAAGAACATCTTCTATACCGGGAGCATACAACGAATCAGTTGTTATGAGGGTCTTAAACCCTAATTCTATTTCTGTTGAATTAGAAAATTTAGGAATTCATCCTAGACTGCTTCAGATTATAATGAAAGAAATAAGAAGGCCCAATGGAATGATTTTAAACACAGGACCTACTGGTTCTGGTAAAACTACTACACTTTATGCATTTCTAAAAAAAGTCCACACAACAGAAGTAAAAATAATAACCATAGAAAATCCTATTGAATACCATTTACCTGGAATAGTTCAGACCCAAACCGACGAAGCAAAAAACTATAACTTTAGTGAAGGACTTAGAAGCGCCCTAAGACAAGACCCTGATGTAATAATGGTTGGTGAAATAAGAGACGGTGAAACTGCAGAGATTGCTATAAACTCTGCCTTAACAGGACACTTGGTGTTTTCTACTTTGCACACAAACAACGCCGCAGGAACATTTCCTAGACTTATTGATCTTGGGGTTAATCCAAAAATTATTTCTTCTGCTGTAAATATGGCTATGGCCCAAAGACTTGTTAGAAAACTTTGTCCTCATTGTAAAAAAGAATCTGTTTTGGAAGAGAGAGAAAAAGTTATAGTTGATTCAATATTGGGAACCTTTAAAGATAAAACTTATCTAGAAGGATTAGATGTTAATAAAAAATGGGAAAAAGTTGGTTGTGAAAAATGTAACTTCACTGGATTTAAAGGTAGGATTGGACTTTATGAAGCAATACTAATGGATGAAAAAATTGAAGAGGCTGTTAAAGAAAACCCTTCTGAAAGAGAAATAAAAAAAGCATCAATGGATCAAAATATTCCTACATTATCTCAAGATGGAGTATTAAAAGTACTATCTGGAGTAACAACGATAGAAGAAATAGAGAGGGTGTTAGATTTAGAATCATAAAATAAATGTTGCCATATATTTTTTTTAAGGTTCTAATGCAAAAAACTCTTGCTAAAGAAAAGTTGTTGTGAATAATAGTATGTATGAGAGAAACAAAAATCTCTCATCCAAAGACGAGAGATTTTTGTTCCAAGACATAAATCTCTAAGCAACACTTTCAATACTCAATACCAAAAGCTAAGTATTTTACAAAGGATGGCTCCAGCATATTACACAAAGTAATAACCAGAACGTCCTCGTAGAAACACTCGTAAGCCAAAAGCTTAGTTGCTTAGAGATTTATATTTTGGAACCATATGATAATACTAAAAAAACTACTTTTTTCAACAGCATCGGTAGTTTAGCATAAAAAACTTTTTATGTCAATGGGTGTCAAAGCAAAGCTTGAAACCTATTGAAATTTGTAGTCATTTTTTGATCTACTACTAGGACCACAGTTTTTTTAGTATAATTAACGATATATGAGCAAACTGGATGAAAATATAATTGAAAAAGACTCTCTTTTTTTAGATACAACCCTTAGACCATCTAGATGGGATGAATATATAGGTCAAGAAAACATAAAAAATAATCTTCATATTCTACTTACAGCAGCAAAAGAAAGGCAGCATCCCCCAGAACATATACTTTTTTATGGCCCACCAGGTTTAGGTAAAACAACCTTAGCCCACCTTATTTCAAAAGAAATTGGAACTCAAATGAAAGTTACATCTGGACCAGCCATTGAAAAAGTTGGCGACCTTGCCTCTATTCTTACAAATCTTTCCTCTGGAGATATACTTTTTATAGACGAAATACACAGATTAAATAAAACCATTGAAGAAGTTTTATACCCTGCTATGGAATCTGGTTCGTTGGATATTATTATCGGAAAAGGTCCAAGTGCCAGAACAATCCAACTAGAACTTCCTCCTTTTACATTGATAGGGGCTACCACAAGAATAGCTATGCTCTCCTCTCCTCTGAGATCTAGGTTTTCTGGTGGAGTTTTCAAGTTAGATTTTTATACAAACAAAGAGATACAGAAAATAATTACAAGGTCTGCAAAAATTTTAGGAATAGAACTTTCTTCTGAAGCCAGTGAAGAAATTGCAAAAAGAAGCAGATTTACCCCGAGAACAGCCAACTATTTTATAAAAAGATGTAGAGACTATGCTCAAGTACACAAAAAAGAACTAGATAAAGAATCTGTTTCTAGCGCTCTTTCTATGCTTGGTATAGATGAATGTGGTCTTTCTCCTTCTGATAGAGAAATAATGCTAACCATAATAAACAAATTTGGTGGTGGACCTGTAGGACTAAATACATTGGCAGCAGCCATGTCTGAAGAACAAGCAACTATTGAAGAGTTTAATGAACCATACTTAATCCAACTTGGTTTCTTAGAGAGAACACCTAGAGGAAGAATAATAACAGACTTGGGTTATAAACATTTAGGTAAAAACAATCCCTCTTTGTTGTAAAAATAAATTTATTTTGTAGAATACGAATATATGGCAGGACATAATAAATGGTCTAAAATAAAAAGACAAAAAGAAAAAACTGATGCTCAAAAATCAAAGATTTTTGGCAAAATGGTCAGGCTTATAACAGTTGAAGCCAAAAAAGCTGGTGGTAATTTAGAGTCCCCTGGATTGAGAAGGGCTATCGAAAAAGCCAAAGCTGAAAATGTACCAAATGACAACATAGAAAGAGCTATAAAAAAATCTACAGAAGCAGGTGGTGAAATGGAATCTATTACATATGAAGCATATGGCCCAGGTGGATGTGCTATCGTTATAGATGTTTTAACAGACAATAGAAACAAGTCTGCTCAAGAGGTAAAACATGCTCTATCAAAAAATGGTTATAGTTTGGCTGGTATAGGAGCTGCTACTTGGGCTTTTGAAAGAACTGCTGATATGGAATGGATTCCAAAAACAACTATTCCCCTCTCAGATGAAGATGGTCAAAAACTTGGTGAACTTGTTGATGAATTAGAAGAGAATGATGATGTTCAGAATGTTTATACTAATGCTGAGTAAAAGTTTGTTGTGCTCATTTTTTCAAAACGTCCTCAACTAACAAAAACTTTGTCTTGGTGTATATTTTCTGAAAACGGATAAATTTTTGCTAAAATTTTCCTCGTGTTCGCGCCGTCGCGCTCGCAATGTTTCAGAAAACATACACCTTCGACGTGGTTTTGTTTAACTAACTATAAATTTATGTTACAGTTTTTGTATGAAAATTATCTCAATTGACCCTGGTTATGAAAGACTTGGTTTGGCTATTTTGGAAAAAAAAGGCAAAGAAAAAGAGATTTTGGTTTATTCTGAATGTTTTAAAACAGATAAAAAACTTTCTCACCCAGAAAGACTTACTCTTATTGGAAATAAAATAGAAGAGGTTATAAAAAAACACAAACCAGAATCTCTAGCTACAGAAAAACTTTTTTTTGCAAAAAACACAAAGACAGCTCTTTTTGTTTCAGAAGCAAGAGGAGTAATACTCTACTGCGCAAAAAATTTTGGTTTAGATATTTTTGAATATACACCAATAGATATAAAAATAGCCATAACAAGTTATGGTAGGAGTGACAAAAACCAGATTATAAATATGGTTAAAAAACTTATTAAAATAAATAAAGAAACCAGTTCAGATGATGAATTTGATGCTATTGCCATAGGCTTGACACATCTAGCCACAATAAGGTAACTTATCCACACATTTTGCCAAAAAACATATTTGCAAAAGAAGTATAATTTGGTAAAAATATGAAAACCCTGTGAAATATTCTATTTTGCAGAAAAATTTATAAGATATTTTTAAATAAAATATGAACGACGAATTGGATCCAAAAGATTTAGATGAGGAAACTATAGATGATGCTGATTTAGAAGAAGCAGAAGACGAATTAGGTGTTAAAAAAGGAAAAAAGGATTTTGATGAAGAAGATTCTTTAGAAGATTTGGCTGATGCTGAAGAAGAAGATGTCGATGGTGACTCTTACGACGACGATTACAATATTTAATTAAAAAAACCGGACTAGTCCGGTTTTTTTAATTTATAATCTCTACAAATCTTCTTTTACCTATTTTATAAACACCCTTAATTGAATTAGTATTTGAATCTTCAATTTTAACACCATCTTTTGAAACAGCCCCGTCTCCTACAAGTCTTCTCCACTCTGTTTTTGATTCTACTATTTTTTGATCAAGTAAAACATCTACAAGTGGTGTGTTTTCTGCAATATTTATTTTTAATATATCCTCTGGTATTCCCCCTTTAGAAAAAGTTTCTTCAAAATTTTTATATGCTTTTTCTGCTAAATCTTTCCCGTGGTAAAGAGTAACAATTTCTTTAGCTAATCTAGATTTTACTTCTTTATAATTTTCTTTTTGTTCTAATTCTTTGGCAATATTTTCTATTTCTAAAATAGGTAAATCTGTGCAAGAAAGAAAATAGTTATAGATCAAACTGTCTTTTATAGACATTACTTTTCCATACATATCATATGGATCATCTACTATGTTTATAACATTACCCCAACTTGTAGACATTTTCCTACCATCTGTTCCCTCTAACATTTTAACGGTCATTATGTCTTGTTCTGGTTTACCATAGTATTTTTGAATAACCCTACCAGCCTTAAGATTGAAAAGTTGGTCAAAACCACCAATCTCAATATCAGCTGAAACAATAACAGAATCATACCCTTGCATTAGAGGATATAAAAATTCTCTTAAAGAAATCTCAGTGCCTTTTTCAAATCTATCTTTAAAATTTCTTCTGTTTAACATTTGCCCCACCGAAAAACTTTCTGCCAATTTGGCAACCTCTTCAAGGTTTAATTTGGACAACCATTTACTATTAAAAAGAAATTCTGCTTTAGAAACATCTATTATTTTACCAATTTGTTGTTTATAGTCTTTTAAATTTTTTAAAATATCTTCTCTAGATAAAAAAGGTCTTTTTTCTAATTTATCAGAAGGATCACCTATTTGAGCAGTGAAATCACCAACAATAAAGACAATTTGATGTCCCAAATCCTGAAAAGATTTTAATTTTCTTAAAATAGAGGCCCTACCTATGTGTATTTTTGATCCTGTTGGGTCAAAACCAAGCTTAACTCTTAGTTGTTTTCCTGACAAAAGTTTATTTTTTAAACTCTCATAAACAAAAACATCTTCTGTGTTCCTTTTCAGAATATCTTCAATCTTATTTTCATCAGTATCTATTTTGTTTTTAGAAAAACCAAACATACTACATATTTTATCACATTTATGGTAACATGAGAATAATGAGAAAAAGATTAAATTCTTTACTAGTTGGAACAAAAAAACAATACAAAAAACACGGACTAAGGAACACAATCCTGTTTTTTGTTTCTTGTTTTATTGTTATAGGTGGTCTTTTTTTTGTTTGGATTTCTACCTTTAAAATACCCGCTATAGACACACTTGAAGCAAGAAGAGTTAGTCAATCTACAAAAATATATGACAATACAGGAAAAATTTTACTTTATGATATTTACCAAGATTCAAAAAGAACAGTTATACCATTTGATGAAATATCTCCTTACATAAAATCAGCAACTATAGCCATAGAGGATAAAGATTTTTATAGACACAAAGGTATAAAACCTTTAGCTTTTTTGAGAGCAATACTTATTAATATATCAACATTAAGTTTTAGCCAAGGAGGATCAACAATAACCCAACAAGTTGTTAAAAAAACAATGTTGGTTGATGATAAAGATGTATCTAGAAAAATAAAAGAGTGGGTTTTAGCTATTAAACTTGAAAGGGTTATGTCTAAAGAAGAAATATTTTCTACTTACCTAAATGAAATACCTTATGGTGGGGCTCTATATGGTGTAGAAGAAGCTAGTCAAAACTTTTTTGGCAAAAGTGCTAGTGATGTCACATTAGCAGAAGCTGCTTATATTGCAGCTTTACCACAAGCACCTTCTTTTTACTCACCTTATGGAAAAAATAAAGATAGGTTGGATGAAAGAAAAAACTTAATACTTAGTGAAATGTTAAAAGATGGCTCTATAACACAAGCAGAATACGATGAGGCTATTAAAGAAGAAGTTGTTTTTCTACCAAGAGCTGACAAAGGAATCAAAGCCCCTCATTTTGTGATGTATGTTAAAGATTATCTAGAAAAAAAATATGGTGAAGATGTTTTAATAAGAGGAGGATTAAAAGTAACCACAACATTAAACTATGATTACCAAATAAAAGCTGAAGAAATAGCAAAAAAATATGGTTTTATAAATAAAGAAGCTTTCAATGGAGAAAATGCAGCTTTTGTGGCTATAGATCCTAAAACAGGAGCTATACTTACCATGGTTGGGTCAAGAGACTATTTTGATAAAGAAATAGATGGACAATTTAATGTTACCTTAGCCAAAAGACAACCAGGATCAACATTTAAACCTTTTGTTTATATAGCTTCGTTTATAAAAGGTTATACCCCAGAAACAATACTATTTGACCTAAAAACACAGTTTTCAACCTCTTGTTCACCAGATAACATGACCAGTATTGGACCTTGTTACTCACCAAATAATTATGATGATAAATACAGGGGTCCTGTTAATTTAAGAAATGCTTTAGCTCAATCAATAAACGTGCCGGCTGTTAAATTATTATATTTGGTGGGAGTTAACAATGCTATAAATTTAGCTAGAGATTTAGGTATAACAACACTATCAAACGCAAACCAGTATGGTTTAACTCTTGTTTTGGGAGGTGGAGAGGTTACCTTACTTGATATGACCTCTGCTTATGGTGTTTTTGCAAATGAAGGTATAAAAAACAACCACTTTGCTGTATTAAAAATTGAAGATAAAAATGGAAGGATTTATGAGGAATACACACCTAGACCAATACAAATAATAGAACCAGAATATACAAGAAAATTATCTGATGTATTATCTGATAATGTTGCAAGAATACCTTTATATGGATCAAATTCACCATTGTATTTCCAAGGTAGAGATGTTGCAGTAAAAACTGGAACAACAAATGATTATAGGGATGCTTGGATAATTGGTTATACTCCAAATATTGTTATTGGTACATGGGCTGGAAATAATGATAATACCCCTATGGAAAGAAAAGTTTCTGGTTTAATTGTTGCTCCTATGTGGAGAGAGTTTATGAATGAGGTGTTAAAAGAAAGACCTCAAGAAAACTTTACAAAACCTTTAGTAGAAGATTCATATGATTTAAAGCCTGTATTAAGGGGTAAATGGCAAGGTGGTGTGTCTAACATAGTTCAAGGTCAAATAGATCCAAACGTTCCATATAACTCAATACAAGAGGTTTTAACAGGTGGTGTACATTCTATACTATATTGGGTTGATAAAGATAACCCTAGGGGTCCTATACCTCAAAATCCAGAGTCTGATCCACAGTTTACAAGGTGGGAATATCCTGTAAGGATATGGGCCCAAAATCAAGGTTTTAATTAAAAATTACCTTATATCAACAATATTAAAAGAAGATATATTTAAAAGTATATCTTTTTTGTTTATAAAAATTTTATTTTTATAAACAGGGGTTATATTTAAATAAAGAATATTGTTTTTAATAACAATATCATCTGGTTTTAATTCTATATTTGTTATTTTTAAAACATTTTTAATTATTTCTTCTTTTATTAAATAATTATCTTTAATGTTTTTTGAAAATTTAGATAAAAAAGAAGATATATTAAACATTTTATTTATTCATTGGCATTACCAAATAAAGAAAACTATTATCTGAAACTCCTTTTATAATCATAGGTTTGTTTGTATCAGAAAACTGTAAAACAACACTATCTGATTCTATAGACTGAAAACAGTCTATTATGTATTTATAATTAAAACTAATAGATAAGTCATTCCCTTTTATAACAGCATCTATTGAGTTTGTATTTTGTCCTACATCTAAATTTTTTGTACTTATATTAAAACTTTTATTATTTGTTGATATATCAAAAATAACCTGATTAAATTTATCTGAAAATATATTTGATATTTTTAAAGTATTTATTAAATCTTGTTTTAAAACAGTAACCTCTGTTTTTGTTTCTTTAGGTATAATTTGTCTATAATCTGGAAAATTACCATCTATTATTCTTGAAATTAAATACATACCTTCATAAACAAAAGCTATTTGATTTTCATTTACAAAAACAGTTATATCACCTTTTATATCCTCTAAAACCCTTATTATTTCAGGTATATTTTTAAAAGGTATAAGTATAGGCTCTATGTCTATATGTTTTTTAATTTTTATATTTTTTTCAGCTAGTCTAAAAGAATCTGTTGCAACAAAAAATAATTTTTCTTCTTCTGAATAAACCAAAACACTAGATAAAACAGGTCTTATAGATGATACTGAAGCACTATACATTACAGATTTTAAACCTTTTATAAAATCATTAGTGTTTATACTAAAAAACTTTTCATCTGATACTTTTGGTATATTTGGAAAATCTTCTATTGGGTATGTTTTTATTTGAGAACTAGAGTGTTTACTTGATATGTTTAATGTATTATCTAAAACCTCTATATTTAAGTTTTTATCATTAAGATTACTTATAAAGTTATTTAAAACAGAACCAGGAACAGCTGTTTTTCCTGGTTTATTAACTTTTACTGGAACTTTTATTTCTATTCCTAAATCAAGATTTGTTGATTTAATTGTTAAAGTAGAATCATTAGCCTCAAGTAAAACACAGTTTAATATAGGTAATGTTATATTTTTACCTGTTATTTTTTCAGCTTTAGATAGATCTTTTACTAGTTTATCTTTTACACATTCTATATTCATAGTATTTAATTTTATTTTTTTAAATCTTATTACTATTAGGGGTGTTAATATCTTGATAAGTATATAAAATCCTTATTTTAAGCCATTAATTTGTAATAGGACCTGTGTATAAACTATATATAAATTTATATATAAGATATATATAACACTATTTATATACATTTATACACAATTTGTAAAATAAATATATTCACATAAATAACAGTTTATACACATACTTTTACACAAGAATAGATCTTAATTGGTTAATTTCTTGATTCAAAGATTCATCTATTTTTATATCATTTTTAATTTTTTCACATGAATGCATAACTGTAGTATGATCTCTACCACCTAATTTTTCCCCTATTGCTGGGTAAGATATATTAAAATCTTCTCTTAATATATACATTATTATTTGTCTAGGTTTTATTATTTCTTTTTTTCTTGTTTTGTCATAAATAAGTTGTTCCTCAATGTTGTAAAACTCAGATACTGTTTTAACAACTTCTTTTGTTGATATAATTTTCTTTGGTTTTGCTATGTTTTTTATTAAATTCTTAATTTCATTTAAAGATAATTCCCTTTCTTTTAACTGACATTGACATAAAATTGAATTTAAAACACCTTCTAATTCTCTTATGTTTCCATTAATAGAAAAAGCTAAATAATCTATACATTCTTTTGATATTGGATAAGGAAATGTTACTGATTTTGATTTTATAATAGCGGCTCTAGATTCATTATCTGGAGCAGGTATATCAACTATCATTCCAGCACTAAATCTAGATTTCAATCTTTCTTCAAGATCTTGTATTAGACCAGGGTGTTTATCTGATGAAAAAATTATTTGTTTATTGTTCTCATATAAATGATTAAATAAATGAAATAATTCTTCTTGAATTTTCATTTTTCCTGAGAAAAACTGAATATCATCCATTATTAAAACATCATATTTTCTATATTTTTCTTTAAAGAAGTTTGGTTTATTTAATTGTAATGCGTTTATGTATTCCTGACTAAATTTTTCCGAAGTAGTATAAAAAACCTTTCTATTACTAGAATTTTTTATACTGTTACCAACAGCTTGTATAAGATGTGTTTTTCCGTGACCTGTGTTTCCGTATATAAACAATGGGTTATAAACAATTCCAGGTTTTTTTATAACAGCTTGTGATGCTGCGTAAGCGAATTCATTAAATGGTCCAACAATAAAAGATTCAAATGTGTATTTAGGATTAAGATTATCATCTTTGTTTATATAAAACTCCTGTATGGGTAATTCTCTTGTTATATTTACAGTCTTTTCGTTTGTAGAATGTTGTTTTATTTTATTTTCATCTTTAGATATTACATAATGTAATGACTGTATATTAGATGAAATATTTCTTATTGCTTTTAGTATTAGATTATGAAATTTGTTTGATAGCCAGTCCTGGACAAAAGTATTTGGAACACCAACATAAATAGCACCGTCTTCTTGTTTTACAATATGAGTATCTTTAAACCATGTATTGAAGTTTGGTTTAGATAAATTAAGTTCCATTTCGACCAAAACTGAATCCCAAAGTTTTTTGTTGTCCATCATATGCACTACATTATATAAGTAATACTTAAAATATTACACTTGTTAAATTAACCTGAATATGTTAATAATATGTGCATAAGTTGTTAATAAAATTTATGTCCCAAACATATAAACCTAAAAAAAGAAAAAGATCAAAAACACATGGTTTTCTTGTTAGAAGTAAAACAAAAACAGGAAAAAATACACTCCTTAGAAGGAGAAGAAAAGGTAGAAAAGCCCTAGCTGTTTAATTTTTTAAAATGCTTCCTAAAAACAGGAGAATTCAAAGGGTTTATTTTAAAACCCTATTAAATTCCAACAAAAAATTTAATTCTGAACATTTAACTCTTTTTTTACACAATAAAAAAGATCAATCCCCTACTTTATTTTCTTTTTCTATATCAAAAAAGAACTGTAAAAGTGCTGTTGTAAGAAATAAATTTAGAAGAAGGGCTTATTCTGTTGTATCTAAAAACATTAAAAAAATAAAACCAGGTTTTATGTGTTTTTTTGTTTTTAAAAAAGGTTTTGATAAATTATCATACTTTAACCTAGAGACACAGATAATAAATTTACTACGAGACTCTATCGTGCTAATATAACAAAATATGATTTCTTCAATTTTTAATACTGTTATTTTTGATCCATTATATAATGGACTTGTTTTTCTTATAGATACACTACCATTTGTAGACGCCGGTATAGTGGTTATTATATTTACTATTATTATAAAATTTATTCTACTTCCTCTTTCAATAAAAGCATCAAAATCTCAAATACAAATGAAAAGTATAGAGAAGGATTTGGAGTTGGTAAAAGATAAATATAAAGACAATAGAGAGGTTTTAGCTCAAAAAACAATAGAACTATATAAAGAAAAAGGTATAAATCCTTTTGTTGGTATATTTATATTATTAATCCAGCTACCTATTGTTATTGGTCTCTACCAAGTTTTTATAAGGTCAGGTTTACCAGAGATAAATACAAACATATTATATTCTTTTGTTTCTGCTCCAGAATATATAAACATGATGTTTTTAAATATAGTTAATATATCAGATAAAAGTATAATTTTGGCTATAGTTGCTGGTCTGACAACTTTTGTTCAGGTAAAACTTGCAACTGATAGTAATAAACCAAACTCAAATTCAAAAAATAGTTTACAAAATGACATAGCAAAAGCAATGTCTGTTCAAATGAAATACTTTTTCCCTATAATAGTTATATTTATTTCCTATAGTATGTCAGCTGCTCTATCTTTATATTGGATAACAAGCAACATCTTTTCTATAATTCAAGAAGCTTATATTAAAAACAAATACCACAAAACTCCACCAATAGTTGTTTAGTTTTCCAAATCTAAACTCCAAAGAGAACCATCTTGTTTATTTATAAACACCAGATATCTTTCATTTGTGCTAAATATTGGTTTTATAACATCTATATTTTCTTTATCTAAACCATCAACTGATACCCCCACTCCTGTTTCTGAGTCGTATCTCCAAATAGAATCATTAAAAGATACACTTCCTAAATACCACGAGATTAAAGAGGATGAGTTTATAGAGTTTTTGGGCACAGCACAAAAGAATGTTTTTACTTCTTTTTTACTCCAAACACATTTTTCTGGGAAAGTTACCGGACTAACATTCATTTCTTGTGCATTAGATATGTTGTATATATAAAATCTATTTGAGTTTGATTGTGATAATATTAAAACATTTAAAACATCTGGGCTAACTAAAGCTGTTAAACCTGGTATATTCCCTAAAACTCTCCTAAAAACACCGTTTGTTGTGTTTACTAAATATAGAAATCCATTTATGTTTGGATACGGTTTTGTTGATAAAGCAACATTGTTACCACCTATATCTTGGAGGTTCAACTCTTTTAATGGTGAGGACCATATTTTTCTAACGTTTGTATTTGTTGGATTGGAAATAAAACCCTCTCCTAAGTTACTAGTTAAAGAAAGATAAAATAATCTATTTTGTCCGGCAGCAAAAGAGTTTATATCTTCATTTAAAACTTTACCAACACTACTTCCCTCTGTTGAGGTTGATGTTGGTTCATTTACAGTAACCATATAAGTTTCCATCGTCTCATTATCGTCTTCTAAAAATTGAGCAGCAAAAGAATTTTTATTCATCCACTCTGCATTGTAAACTTTTGGTATTGTTGTATTTGATATTCTTCTGTTTTCTGGTGAAAATAGCTCCACATCATATACATGACCAGTAGATCTTTCAACTAGACGTATTATAGAGCCTTCTTGAGTATCATAAACAAAAGCACCAGCTACTGGTTCAGACCATATTTTTCTAAGTTTTACAGCAAAGTTTATTTGAGGTTCTTCGGTTGGTATATTGGGGTCTACTTCGGGTGTCTCTGGAGTTATTGTTTCTCCTCCAAATGGTAGGAATCTTCTAAAACTAAAAGGTTCCCCACTGGAGGCATCTTCGTTTGTTTGTATCAAAAAGTAATAACCAGCTAAAGATATAAAGAATATTACCAGAACTATTGTTGATATTATTATTATTTTTCTAGACATGTTATTTTTTTGTTTGCCTATCTTTATAAACAGAAAAATGGGTTGGATAAGGCAGTTGTAGTATAACCCCAGTATAACCGATTTCTTTTAGTCCTTTTATTAAATTAGCATCATTTGTCTCCAATTCAACATATGTACCAGCTGCCACCAATGCTTCATAAGATTTTTTTATTTTTTCCGGTGTAAGGTCTGTTTTTGGTGGTCTAGCATCTACACATGTTCCAATCTTATGA
Organism: uncultured Candidatus Saccharibacteria bacterium; assembly: GCA_964551495.1. GTDB lineage: Bacteria > Patescibacteriota > Minisyncoccia > Phycocordibacterales > DATDWN01 > JBAYWK01. Next base: position 13,180 of record CAZKCA010000003.1, on the reverse strand, counting down.
CACCCTTGTTTATGATTTACTGTTGGTGGCCACGCTTCGGTAACCTCAATTCTTAAACCATCCTTACTCAATGTAGAATTGGCTGTTATTAATTTTGCTCCCAAACCACTATTAACTTGTGGTTGTATATTAGAACCAGAAGATATACCATCTCCAGTTGAAAGTTTTAAGTCCCCCGCAACAGTCACACAGGGCGCTTCACAACCATCATAATAAACAGTGGTACCACGGTTGTTTTTATAGGAAAAAGCTCCATTTGCAGAAGTTCCTGTTGTAGATGATCCTGATACTGTACTACTTTGACTTGCAGGAACTCTTTGGAGATTTAAGTTAAAATCTAATATTTTTGGGTTTATTGTATACAAAATTGCGTAAGAAGCTAGAACCAAGACAAGTCCGTAAATAGCATTTGTAAGGTTTTCTTTTGCTTGGCTTTTACCAAAAACAGCATCTGTTGTCATATATTGAAAACCAGACCAACTTATCATTACAAAAGCTAATAACCCAGCAAAACCTAATAAGAAAGTAAAAGCTCCAGGTAAGTATTTCTGGATATTTGTTGTTGTTTGTCCTGGTGTTGTAATCCCTGGCAAAGGTGCTAATAGTGTGTAGTCTTTAGGAACGTCCTGTGCATAAGAAACATTGGAAAAAATACCTAAAAACACATATAAAACAAAGCTTAAAATTATTATTTTCTTAATCATATTTCTTGGTTAGAATCACTTGTTGTAAATTCGATACTAAAAGCCTCCTCAGCCAACTGAAGCAATCCATCTGTGTTTTGTGCTGAAACAGAAACAATTGATGAGCCGAAAGTATTTTCTATTGGTCTGAAAATTTTTGATCTTTCTAGTGTTTTCCCATCAATTATGGAGTTATTTATTTTCCAATCATAAACAATTTGGTTGTTTGATAAATTTTTGCCACTAAAAAATAAAGGTAATGCCACTATCTCTATCTCTTCTCGATTTACAAGATCAATATTTCCTGAAATATTTTTATTAAACATTATTCCGTAAAGTGGATTTTTTTCGTAAAATACAACAATAGGATCTATTGGATAAACGGTTGCAAATCCCCTACCCAAAGAATCTGAGTTAGGAGAAGTTACAACAACCTCTATTTGTATTGGCCTAGAAATTATTCCAGATTTATATTTATAGGTGTTTTTTCCATATCCAGAAAAATCTGGTAAAGCAGAACCATTTCTTTTCCATGTATAAATTAAGTTTTGAGGAGAAGGAGTTGATCCATTTTGTCCTGTTATATTTGGTATGGCTGTAAAAGTTATTAAACTTTCATGGCTAAAAAGTGATTTGCCTCTAAAAAAAGGAGGTGTATATGTTTCTGCTTCCCAAATAACATCTACAGATGTTGGTCGTATGGTTAATTGTCTTGATATGTTGACCCCTTCTGCGGTGGTGACACTTAAGGAAAGGTTGGTTGTTGTATTTAAACCACCTGTTTTAAAGAATATTTTTCTTTTCCCTGTTCCACTAGAAACAATGTTTCCATTTATTCTCCAAACAACACTTGCTTTATCTAGGTTTGTTTCAAAACTTATAATTTCAGCAGAAACATCTTGATTTGGGCCAGGTATTTCTGGTGTTAAAGATATAGACAGGTTTGCTTCTGGAACTTGGTTAAACATTTGTCCAAAAGAGTCTTTAGAATAAACAAAAAAACTAAATATTATAAATATTGAGATTAGTAAATATCTATATTTCATTGGTTTTATTGTATCACACAATAAAAACTTCAATATTTTTTTATACACAACTATTTGCTTGGTTTAACCACTTTTATAGTTTCTTTTATTGAAGTCGGTTTAGTGGGTAGGTGTATGCCTTTGTTTACACTTAATATTATAAGAAATATAGCTACAGACCAACCAGGTAGAGCCTGTATAACAGGTATAACTTCTATTATAGGACCAGCCACAACACCAAACATCTTTTTAGGATCTTTAATAAAGCTAAATTTTATTCCTATAATTCTAAACCAAATAAAAAAAGCAAATCCTATAGCAATACTTGCTATTGTGTTTATTATTTGTCCAGCTGCAGGTAAAAAAGTAAGAGCAAATTGTATTAGATCTGCACATATAGCAAAATACATTAGCAAAAAAGACATTACTATACCTATTTTTTTGTTTTTTGCTTCCATGGTTTAAATTCTACTACGAATTTTGCTCAAGTTCACGTTTGGCTTTCTTTATGGCCAATATTTGAGAAGGGTCAGATGTAATAATCTGGTCTTCGGTATAAGATGCGATTATTTTTATAGCAACATGTTTAAGACCAGCAAAGAATATTCCCTCTCCCACATCGGACTCCAGAAGTAGATATTTTTCTTCCTCTGTAAGATTGAATACTTGTTGCAGTCTATCTATAGATGTTGGAGATTGCTTCAAAAGCATCTGAATAGAAGAGTTTGTAATAATCGGTGTTCCGTACGGAGATTTTAAGAAATCATCTACGTCTTGAGTGATTGTGGCTAGTCCGAGATAATATTTTCTTCCTCTTTTTGCCAAAGAAAGCAAGAAAGATGCTGTATCTTCTGAGCGCATCATCCACCAAGCTTCATCTACAACAAGTAGTCTTTTCTTTATATTTTTTCTAATAACATTCCAGATGTATTGAGTGACTATATACATAGCAATAGGTTTCAATTCATCTTCCATGTCTCTCAAAGAGAAAACAACTAATTTTTTGTTTATATCTATATTGCTTGGTTTGTTTATAAATCCAGCCCAAGTTCCTCTTGTGTATTTTGTTAGTCTTTGAGCCAAAGATTCTCCTCCTTCCATACCAGAAAGAACCAGTTCAAAATCAGACATTAAAGGAGGTTCTATGTTTGTAAAATCTGAATCAGGGGTTATATCTTTTAGGGCGTATGTTTCTGTAATAGCCTTATCAACCAAAGCATCTTCTTCTGGAGTAAGTCCTCCCATCATAATTCTAAAAAGACCAACCAAGTTAATTACGTTTGACCTAAAAACATTAGCAAAAGACTCCCCTTCTGCTGGCGTTGGTAGCTCGAAAGGATTTATGTGGTGTTCGGAGTTAAGAGAGATATTGAAATATCTTCCTCCAACTGTTTCTGCTAAATACTCATATTCTCTCTCTGGATCGATTACGATAACATCTACATCAAACATTAAAGTTCTCAATATTTCTAGTTTGGTAGCATAAGATTTACCAGCACCAGATTTTGCAAACGTAATAGAGTTGTAGTTTTCCAAAGAAAACCTATCAAAAAGAATAAGACTTGAGTTGTGTCTATTTATTCCATACAAAATACCTTTATCAGAAGTAAGGTCAAAAGAAATAAAAGGAAACAAAGATGAAAGAGGTGAAGAGTTTAGTTTGCTGTAAATATTCAATTCATCTGTAGCCAAAGGAATATTTGTTTTAAAACCTTGCTCTTGTTGGAAAAGTGCTGGTTTTACATAAACAAGTTTTGATTCAAGTATAGATTTTATTTCTGACTCTGTTTTATCTATTTCTGATTCAGAATCTCCGTATATTGTTATATAAAGTCCAACATCAAAAAGTTTTTCCTGGGCTTGTTGTAGCTGATCCCGTAGGTTTTCTAGGTCTTGATAAGCAGTATCAAGCATTGGGTTTCTAACTAAACCTTTTTGTTCTCTTATGCTAATTTGACTTTGAACTTCAGCTACTTTTTTCTGAAAACTTCTAAGGACGGCGCCAGTTTCCAAAGGTTGTATGAAAATAGAAACATCAAATATTTTATCGAGGTTTATTATAGGAGCAAACCATCCTTCTGAAAGGTATCTTGGATAAGATATAACAAAGAAGCTTCTAACAATTTTCTCTCCCAAATTTATTTCTTTTGGTGTTATTTTTAGGGCGCTTGGAGCTATAATGTCTTTTAATTCCAAAGCCCCAGCTTCGTAGACTTCATGTGGAAGTATAGAAGTTATTTCTGGTTCTTTATTATTATTTTTGAAAAAATCAAATAATCCCATATTAATTTTCTAATTTTATAGGTTTTTCTGTGTCCCCAGGGTTAAATGCTTTATAGAACAACTCTATAACCTCTTCTGTTCCTAATCTTATTACCCTTATTCCACATCTAACAAGTCCTTGTTCTATCACAGCCACTCTTTGTTCTATTTGTGTTCTGTTTTCTTCAAAAGAGGCCATTTTTATTCTTGTTTTTTCTTCCTCTGATTTCTTTTTAAATATTTCAGGACTTATTCCACCTTTAACGTCTATCATAACTGGATCATAAGGGACTACAATAAAGAAACTTTTTGTCATTATGTTTGTGCTTTCTGTAAATTTTTGAACAAACTCTATATATTCTCTTGTTTGTATCTTCATCAATTCGTTTATTTGTTCTTTGTATCTTTCCTCTAAAAGAGCTATATAAGGCCTTATATCAAGCCTCCTTGATTGAATAGATATTTGGGTACTGAAATCAAGTGAGTTTAGAAAATCTTGAAATTGAGCAATTATCGCATTTCTTTCATCATCTGATTTTAGAGAAAAGTTTAAAGAAGAAGCTAACACAATCGCTCTCATGGAGCCATCTTTAAGTATTATTATTCCATCCCTAACTTCCTTTATTGGGACAAATTCTTGTGTTGCTTTTGAAGAAACAGCCATGGATTAATTGTATCACAAAAAATAATTTAATTAGTTAAATTATTGTTAATTATTAATTTGTTTTCTTTCCATCTTTGCCTGTTAGAGGGTTTAAATTTTCATTTATATCTAAATTCCAAGCTAGGTCTTTTAGTTTACTATCTGAAAGTCTTGGAACATACATTTGAACAGGGTCAGGTTCTTTTTCTTGTTTTTTAACAATTTCTTTTGGGACTTTTTTCCAAATATAAAGTCTTTCTTTGGTGTAATAAAGAAACATAGCTTCCAAAAATTCCACAAAGTTTTTGTTGTTTACTTTGTAAAAAGCTAAAGCCAAAGATAACCCTGCTATACCTAAAATAATGAAAATAGAAATAATTACAGGTAAAAGACTATAAGCAATAAAACTCATTCCTGCTCCCCCAGCCAAGTATAAAAACTGTTTTATAGTCAGTGGTCCTATTATTTTATCTTCTACTTCAATAAATTGAGGTATTTGGTATCTCATATTTTTATTATATAAAACTTTTGTTTATACAAAAACTATTCTATTGGTTCTCTATATGGATCTGAGGTGTATTTCTTAGGGGTTTCTTGTGCAGAATTATTTTTTGTATTTTCTGTCTTAATTTCAGGGAAATCTTTTGGTGATTGTTTATGATAGGTCATATCTGGCTTAAGTCCTACTGGTCTGTGTTCAGAGTCTTCTTTTTCTGGGAAAATACCAGATTTTTTTAAAAGGTATTCTCCTTCATCTTTTTCGCTTAAATCTGCTGTATATCTAGGAACAGAAATAGGTCTTTGAATAAACTCTGTTTGAGTTTTTGGTTTTTGCATCTCTCTTTCTTCTGTTTTTATAGGACTTTGACTGACATCTACTCCTGGAAGATTAACTGGAGCCGATCCAATTTTTTGTTCCAAAGGAGAAACTTCAGGTTTTGTTTCTTTGGATGAGTTATTTAGCTTTAATTCTTCTAGCCAAGTTTTTGGTTCTGGTTTTGCTTCCATTTTTCCATTCTCAGCAGATTTCATATCTCCTGACATAGATCTTAGGTGATTTAGACCATTAGAATCTTTCATTTCAGATTTGGTAGGTTCTTCTGGTGTATTCAATATATCTAACACCTCTGAAGAAAGAGTTTTTTCTTCTGTTTTTTCGTTTGATTCAATAAATTTAACAGCATAACTAAAAACTCTTTTATCCAAATCTAACACTATTTGTTCTGCTAGAAGTCTTGAAATTCCTAAATCTGTAACTAGTGTGTTTATAAAATTACTAGGATTTTCTAATCCTATCAATGTTAAAATAGTTTGATCTAGTAGGTTTTCTGTTTGATTTTCGTTAAGACTATATTTTTCAGCAACTTCATGTGTTCTTTGTTGCCAAACCCCTTCAAGAATCAAAGCCTGTACCTCAACAGGTAGTTTTTTTACATATTCTGGCATTTCATTTAAATTTTCGTATTCCATAGTGTTTTTTATGAGGTTTTTTTATCTTCTGTTTTATCACCTTTATCTTCATTTTTTGGTTCCTCTTCTTCGTCATCATCAAATTTTTCACCTTTCTCTTTGGCTTCTTTTCTCATCTTTTTTAGAAGCTCTTTTGCTTCTTGTTCTGCTGTTTTTGATTTAGTTACACCTCTTATTTTTTTAGCAATAATTCTATTTTGTTCTTTTGTGTTTCCAGATGCTCCTCCAATAAAACCAAGTGTAGGTGTTTTAATTAAGAGATCTTTAAGGAATACAGACATATTACTTTCATATTCTATTTTATCTGCATATTGTTTAACTCGTTCTCCATATATATCATTTAAAACCTTCTCTTCATTTGATTTATATTCATCATGATTTTTCTTAGATTCGTTGTATGCTTTAGTTGTTTGTTTAGATAATTCAACTAGAGAATCTAGATCTTTTTGTTTCAGTTCAGATTCTTTTTTCAAAGTTTCCATCTCTGCTATTAATCTGTCTTTTGTTTCCTTAATAACAGATTTATCAATTTCTTTTTCAAGTTTATTTATTTCCTTATTTATTTTTTCTACTTCCTCTTTCTTGTCTTTTACGTTCTCATCTATTAAATCTTTGGATTTTTTGTTTTCATCCATCACAGATTTTAGTTGCTCTTTGTTATAAGTATCTGTTTCTTTTGCTATATCATATAACTTGTCGTTAGGTTTTAGTTTTTTAGCAAAAGCTTCTTCATCCTTACCTTTTTGCTCAAGTATTGCTCTGTAGTTTGATTTTTTCTTATCAACTTTTCCAAAGTCTACTCCAAGTGTTTTCTTTGATTGATCTGCTAGTTTTGTTGCTCTTACATCAAAAGTGCTTGTAGCTGTTCTGTCAGCAGTTTTTATTAAGTTTTTAGCAAAAAATCCTCCTACACCACCTCTAGAAGCTACGTCTTTTATTTTTTCATTTTTTGAAAGAGCATCAGCTCCCCAGCCAATAGTATTTCTTCCGGCAACCGCTGCTCCACCTAAGACTGCTCCACCAGCAAATGTTGTTACCTTGTTTGTCCACTCACTTATTTTGGTAGAACCTTGAGTTGCATATTTTTTGGAGACACTAAGTGTCATTATTGTTAGAACAATAACAATCACAAAGTTTATTATAAGTCCTATGTTGTCTACCTCTCCTTTTATAAGAAGACCCGCCCAATCACCCCCATTGCTTGCCAAGGGATTGAATCCAGGACTATTTATAAGAGTTAATACAACCCAAGTCATTACCATGTATAGAGGAGCAAAAATGACTTGTCCCATAAGGGTTTTCCACCACTGTTCCTGCATGCTTTTAACTGCGGGTATAGCAATACCCATAACAGCCAAAGGAGAAAACATCAAAAGAACAATAAGAACTGCGTATCTGACTAGAAACATAATAGCTATAGCAAAAAAGATAACAGCTACCATTACAAAAATTACTATCGCAGACAGTGTTATTATAAGCAAAGATTCTTGTTTGTTTGTGTCCATGATCTTTACAAGACCATTCTTATCGTAAAATCTGTGAACACCCAAAGAGTTTACATATGCTCCAGATATACCGGTTTGGTTTGAACCACCTACTGATTCAAGGGAAAATCCTCCCAAATTTTTCTGGATCTTTTCTTGTTGGCTTGTATCAACGATAGCATTGTAAAATCCTAATGTTAAAACATTGGATCCATCTATCATTACTTTTGTAAAAAACAAACTAAAGTTTATCAGTATAGAAGCCAAGACGATTCCAAAAATAACTTGCTTTGCGTTGTTTGATCTTCCTAAAATCATTCTTATACCCTGATAAAGTAACAGAAATACGAAACCAAGATTCATCAAGTCCCTAATCACAATCCAGGTTACTTGAATACCATCCATTTTTGATATATTTTCTGCAAAATTAACAATCGTGTATATCAAAATATAATCTAAAAGTGTTCCAGAAAGCCACATCAAAAGAGAAGCTAAGCGCATAACCACAGAGGCAAGATTGTTAACTGCGAATAAAATTCCCCAACAAATAAAACCACAAGAGTCTTGACTTTGTATCTGAGGTTGAGACGCTCCCCTTATTAAGTCACCTTGGGTTGAGCTAGCCTGTGCAACTGGATTAAGTGGTCCACTTACACTTGGAAGATTTACTTGTCCATAAGTAAATGAAGGAACAAGTATTCCTAAAATCAAAGTTATTATTAAAATGTAAGAAGCAATTTTTCTCATTAAGGTTGTGGTTCAGTTGGAAATACTCCAGAAGGTCCTAGTGGTGTGTTTGCATTAGGATCATTGGCAGCATCATTTGTGGCTTTTTCAACATTATCTACCACCCTATTGGCATCTTCTTGTATTGTTCTTATTCTCTCAGCATCTTCCTCTAGTGTTTCAGGAGACTGGTTTGCAAGTTGTTCTATAAAAGCCCTGTTGTTTGTTTCACTTGATCCACTTGTTAGACCTCTAAGTCCTGACACAGCTCCACCTATTATTTTTTCTGTTAGTTGAACTACTAAAGCTGAAACTATCTCATTTATTTCATCTGCTGCCTCTAATTGTTTCCAAGAAGATCCAAGCGCATTAGAAAGTTGATCGTCTATAACCTTACCTGGGGTTACAGTTTCCTTGTTTTCTGGGGTACAGTCTACTCTACCTGTATCAACTTCTTTATCTACATTGTAATCAAACTCGGTGACCGGTTTTTCTGTACCAGGTTTACATCTTTCGTATGAAAGGAAACCACTACCCCACTGTAATTGTTTTTGATATCTGTCCTGTTGATTGTTCATTCTTATAGAAAGTTCGTTTTGTGCAGCTTGGTATGCTCCATAAGGGTTGTTTTGAGAATTTTGGGTTATCTGAAACCAAGATGTCCAACCTCCTTCTGTAAAGTTGCCCATAAAATTATCATAGTTAGTTACAACTTCATCTAGTGTACAAGTGTATCCAAAAGGATCTTCTTGTAGATAATTTCTAGCTAAAGATATTCTAACTTGTGCCTGGAAAGGAGAACAAAGTCTATTGAAAGCAGTGGTTGACAAGAAATCAGAAGCAACAGTGTCCCCTATTTGTAAGAAAAAATCTCCAGGATTTGTTATGAACGCTGGGTTACCCTTAAATCCAGAATTTATCCAATTTACTGTTTGGGCTGTTAATTTTCTGAGAATAGTTTTAGCAACCATGTTTGCCAAAGTATCTGCCACGTACTCTTTGATTGTTCTCTCTATGCTTGTGGCTAAGTTGGCAGCGTCAAGAGTTAGGAAGAACCAAGCGTCTGCTTTCTTGGGTGAACCAAAGAAAAACAGAGGAAATAAGATGGATAATATTAATGTAGAAGGTATTAATTTGTGCAATAAAAATTTTTTGTAAAAAGACATAGTGTTATTGACTAAATTATATAACACTATGTCTTTTATATGCTAGCTAATATGTGTAAAAGTTTTAATTTTTTGATTTGAAATAGTTGTCAAGTTTTTGGACTGTGTTGTATATGTTCTGACCAACCTCTCCATAAGTAGACATTGCTAAATATGTTTTTATTGGATCATTAAATACATCTCTCATTGCTTCTAAGTGTTTAAGCATCAAACTTGAATGATTTATTAATTCCAAATGTGTTGAAACAGCATCTTTAGGAACCTCTACTTTAGTCATGTCTTTCAAGAAATTAACATAACCTTGTATTATTGGGTCCATTTTTGCCAATTCATTTTCATTTTCTGTTGCTAAAGCAGATTCCAGTATCAATAATTCTTTACCTACTTTTCCTAAAAAGTTTACATTTATGCTTGTATCATAAACCTTTTTATAGTTGTCTACTGTACTTTTGTCTGAATTAGAGCTTATTTTTATGTCATTTGGTCCATAAATAGGGGCTTCTATGGTGTTTTCTCCAGAACTTAGGCTTAATTCGGCTATTTGGATAGCCTGATCAGATGTTATTTGTCCCCCACTTTGCTTTAGGAGTAAATATCTACCTAAAAAATCTTTAGAAACTTGGTCTGTAAGAGTTTCATTTTCATTTTCTAGTGTAATTCCTGATTCATTTGAAGCTAAAAGACTTGTCATAACAAAAGGATTTTTGTCTTCGGGTCCTTTCACACGAGGATCTCTAGCATCAGCGATTTCTTGTCCATCTGTAGTACCATCCCCGTCCGTATCAGGATTTGCAGGGTCTGTGCCCAGTAAAACTTCTAGCCAATCTTCCAAACCATCTCCATCTGTATCTAGTTCCTTGGGTATATTTCTAGGATCTTCAGCACTTATTGTATTTATTTTTTGGCTTATAACCTCTGTTTGACTTTTAAATATCCAAACAGCTAGTACACAAGCAATACAAATTATTAAAACAAAAAATATTTTTTGAATTTGAGGTTTCATTATGTGGATAATTATAACATAGCATCACCTAACCGGATGGTATAATTGTGTGTATAAGATTATTAGAAGTTAAAATTTATTTATGAATAAAATATTATCGAGATTATTTTTAGGAACTCTTCTTTTCGGGGGATTTTTTAGTTTTGCTTTTGCGCAAAATGCAACAAACTATGATTATCTTTCAAATACATGGGGTAATCCTGTCTTAAATGCAGATGGAAGCGTCTCTGCTGCTATGCCAAATGGTTGGGGTTCTTATGGGGCAGATCCATTTGATGTTTGGACAGGTATAAACTCTGACACTGGTCAGAGATGGTACGTAAACAACAGATGGCTTAGTGACTTTGGAGGAAGAAAAACAGCCCAGCTTTTGGGTTTAAATGTAACCATTTATAACAATCCAGGAACTTGTCCAAATCAAGAAATTGCTGCAGGTAGAATAACAAATGTTATTTGTGGATCTAATTCTGGAAGAGAAACTCCTCCAGGACAATGGAGATATTGGACAAATAGACCAAATGGAACAGGTGCCTATGTTGCTTTAGAGGCTTATGCTCCATATTTTTTGATGGGCAAAGATGATATAGCTAAATACTTATTTGAAAATGTTTGGAACCCCAAGCTTGATTGTTACCTAAGTCAATCACCTGTTTTGTTTAGTAATAGTGATACTTTGGCTCAATTAAGACAAAGAGTAGAAAGCGCTTCTTGTGGTTCTACAGGTTCAGGAGGATCAACTGGTGGTTCTGGAACAACAAGTGGTGGTTCAACTGGTACAACAGGAGGAACGACTTCTTCTGTTGGCTCAGCATCTGTACCAGTTTTGGCTAGAGATTTGATCGACACACTATTTAATCGTTTTGACCAAGCCATTACTTCTGTAAGTACGGTTGGCCTAAACACAGGAACCACAAACACAAGTTCTTCTGGAACAAATACAACCAGTGGATCCTCTGCTTGTTATGTGTTTAACACAAATCTTGGTGCTGGTAGTACAGAAGCAGATGTTGGAAGGTTGGCAGATAGATTGATTAAAGAAGGTCTTTTGTCTGTAAGTAAGTCTGTTTATGATCAACAGATGGTTTCTGCTGTTTCTGCATATCAAGAAAAGTATGCTTCACAGATACTTACTCCTTTGGGATTAACATCTGGAACAGGATATTTTGGCCCAAGTACTAGACAGCATATGAATTCAAATTGTTCAACCGGAACAACTTCTTCTACAGGTAGTACAGGAGGAACAAGTACAGGAGGCTCTTCTTCTGGTACCGGACTTATTATAAATCAACCAGCCTCTACACCTATTGTTTATCCAAAACCTCTTTCTTCTACAATACCAACATATTCAACATCTTGTTCTGCTTGGACTTCTCCTACAGGAGTAACACAACAGAATTCAGAGTTTTACAGAGGAAGTTTACTTAGGTCAGAGAGTCAGGGTGAGTATTACAGAGGTTTATGGTATGACAAAGCAGAAGTTACTTATGTAAATAATGTAGCTACTGCTCCTACGCCGATTTATTTTGGAAACATCGGATTTAATCCTTTTGAAACAAAAGAAGGTATAGCAACAGAAGACAATTTACTTCTTAAAAAAGGAGACAAGTGGATTATTACAGATCAAAAAATATCTCTAGTTGGGCACCAAAAAGTATTAAGTTTACTAGGTGTTTCTTCTACTGCACAGTCTGGAGAAGCTTCAGATCTCCAAAAAATAAGAACTTATAGTCAGTCTTCCTTTTATGGCAATAGTTATACATGGGGTTATGCTCAATACTTTATGAGATGTGAAGATGAATTGGCTAAATTCTTGTTTACAAACAGAAATAATGCAGATGTTCAAAAATACTTTGGTTATGCTTATAAACCGACATCATATAACTCACCTGAAAGTTTCATGCAGTCAGTCAACTTGCTAAAAGCGGCTGACGGTTCAAAAACTACCACAGTTACAGGAGGAAATGCTGTTACTACACAAACAACCACAACCACATTATCAGCAGATCAGGTAAAACAAATCGAGACCCAGATCACTACTCTTTTAGCTCAAGTTGCTGAGTTGCAAGCAAAACTAGTTCAAATTCAGACTCCTTAGTTTTTGACAAATATTTAACCAGGTATTTATATGTAAATTTTCAGCTCTTGTTTTAGGATCTAAATTAAGTTCATAAAACAATTGAAGAAGTTTATCTTTAGGAAACACTTCTGCCAAATTTGGTAGAAGTTGTTTTCTTTTGTGTTTAAAAGCAGTGTGGATTACTTTAAAGAAAAAGTCTCCAGGTAAATCATTGTTTTTAATATTTTTTATATTTAAAATAGCAGAATCAACTTTAGGTTTTGGTAAAAAAGATCCTTTTGAAACAGTTCTTATATAAAAAGGTTCTCCAAAAAATTTTATACTCAGAGAAAGGATACTTTCTTTTTTATCTTTAGCTACAATTCTCTCAGCCACTTCTTTTTGGACTAATAAAACTATCTGCTCTGGTTTTGTTTTGGTTTCTAAAAACTTTCTTAAAATACTGCCAGTTATGTAATAAGGTATATTAGCTACAAGTTTATATTTTGTCTTTACTATATTTTCTGTTTCAATATCCAAAACGTCCCCTTCTATCAGAGTTAACTCTTTGTTTTTTATCTGTTTTTTAAATTTTTCTTGTAATAGAGGGATAAGTTCTTTGTCTTTCTCTATACAGATCACTTTTGAACCAGACAATAAGA
>CAZKCA010000002.1:0-98566 GCA_964551495.1 uncultured Candidatus Saccharibacteria bacterium | reverse complement strand
TGGATGCAGACAAAGAGGGATTTCTAAGATCAGATACTTCGCTTATACAGATAATCGGTCGTGCTGCTAGAAATGTTGATGGTAAAGTTATTTTGTATGCAGATAACATGACAGGTTCAATGCAAAGAGCGATGGACGAGACTGAAAGGAGAAGAAAAATTCAACTTGATTACAACAAAAAACACAATATCACTCCAAAGACAATCATAAAAAAGATTCAAGATATTACAGACCAGATGAGGACAGAGCATCAAAAGACAGTTGGCGAACTGGTAAAAATAGATAAAAATATTCTAGCAAAAGATCCTAAAAAACTAGCCAAGCTTATTTCACAAAAAGAAAAACAGATGGATGGAGCAGTCAAAATTTTGGATTTTGAAACAGCTGCTATTTTGCGAGATGAAATACTCGAGCTACAAAAAATAGGGGATAAAGCAGATAAAGAACAAAAAAAGGAGGAACAAAAGAAAAATCTAAAAGGTGCTAGGGATTTGTTGAGGTAAGACTCATACATCAGGAAGAATATAAAAATTTTAAAGCGCCCATGGGGCGCTTTAGTGGTCATGCAAGAAACCTCTGACTTGTCCGGGTGGAACTCGGACACCTTTCTTTTCTTGTGGAGGGAGTCTATTTCTCCACACTTTCGGGAGAGCCTCAAGGCTCTCCTTGATTTTTTGAACATCTTTTTTGTTCGGCTTGTTTTTCGACATAAAGAACTCCTTTCGCTGTAGTATATTATACTATTTATTATATTAAAATCACCCCGCAATGCGGGGTGATTGGTTATGGGCGTCTGCGATCAAGAATGCAGGCGGGGACTAGCCATCCCCTTGTTTGGGCCTTGCAAACTTTTTTCATTAGGATACATTTTCTGATCCAGTTATGGACCCTTTGTTCTCTTGTCATAAATTCCTCCACTTAATATTATAATATATTATTATAAATAGTCAATATAAAAATACTTTTTTATAAAAATCGAGGACGTTTTGAAATTAGGGAAATGGGATTTATTTATTCACTTTTCTTCAATTAAATGTTATAATAACCTCTACAAAATTTTATATGTACCCCTATGGGCAAACCGAGGGGCATGTTGTATTTATGAAAAAAGAAAATTCAAAAAAAGAGGATTTGATTGTTGTAAAAGGTGCAAGGACACACAATCTAAAAGATATAACAGTAGAAATGCCAAGAAACAAAATGGTGGTTTTTACGGGCCTATCTGGTTCCGGAAAATCATCTTTGGCATTTGATACTATTTTTGCTGAAGGTCAGAGGAGATATGTTGAATCTCTTTCCTCTTATGCCCGTCAATTTTTGAGACAGATGCAAAAGCCGGATGTAGATGAAATCCAAGGTCTTTCTCCTGCTATATCAATAGACCAAAAATCTAGATCAAACAACCCACGTTCTACTGTGGCAACCATCACAGAGATATATGACTATCTTCGTATTTTGTATTCTCGTGTCGGTAGACCATATTGTCTTACTTGTGGAGATGAGATAACAAAACTTTCAAATGAAGAAATTAAAAACTTTGTCTTAGAAAAAATTTCTATAAAGAAAAAAGAGTTTAAAAAAAGAGATACAAAAATTCCTCTTCCTGTTTATGTAGACATTTTTGCTCCAGTGGTTAAGGGTAGAAAAGGTGAATATTACCAACTTCTCTACGACTTACTTGGAAAAGGTTTTACCACTGTGCTTGTAGACGGAGAAAGAAAATCTTTGCGTGAGCAAATAGTTTTATCTAAAACAAAAAGACATAGCATAGATGTTTTGGTAGATAGTATAAGTATTTTAGATTTTATAAATGATCCTAAAGGTTCCGAGGAAAGACTGGCGGAGGATTTAGAAAAAGCTTTGGACGAGTCAGAAGGTCAGGTCAAAATACTTTTCCGTGATATGGCAGAGGAAAAGAAAAAAGATTATATTCCGGAAGAATTTTTTATGTCTTCTAAACTTTCCTGTCCAAAAGATGGTTATTCTTATCCAGAAATAGAACCAAGACTTTTTTCTTTCAACTCTCCATATGGAGCTTGTCCAGAATGTAACGGTTTAGGAACCAGACATTTTTTTGGAAATGAAGTTTGTCCTGTGTGTCTTGGAGCAAGACTTCGTCCAGAAGCTTTGCATGTAAAAATCGGTGGTAAAAATATTGTAGAGCTGGTTTCAATGTCTATCAAAGATGCTTATGATTTTTTTCAAAATCTAAAACTAACAGAAAGGGAAAAGAATATTTCAAAAGTTGTTTTGAAAGAAATCGAATCTCGTCTAGTTTTTATGATAAATGTTGGTATCCAATATCTAACTTTAGACAGAAGAGCACATACTCTATCTGGTGGAGAAGCTCAGAGAATAAGACTTGCAAGTCAACTTGGATCAGGACTTGTTGGGGCTATGTACGTTTTAGACGAACCAACTATTGGTTTGCATAGTAGAGACAATGACAGATTGATTCAAACACTTATCGATTTAAAAAATCTTGGTAATACAATAATAGTTGTAGAGCATGATGAAGACACTATTTATGCTTCTGACTATATTGTAGATATTGGTCCGGGAGCAGGAGTTCATGGGGGAGAAATAGTTGTTTCTGGATATTTGGATGAACTTTTGACAGCTTCAAAAAATCTTTCAGGATCAGTTACTTTGGATTATCTAAGAGGAGATAAGGTTATAGAAGTTCCAGAAGAAAGAAGAACAGATAATAGAGGTGAAATAATAGTAAGAGGTGGAAACATATTTAATATTAAAAACCTAAATGCCGAAATCCCTTTAGGTAAATTCGTGACCGTTACAGGGGTTTCTGGTTCAGGTAAATCTTCTTTTGTTTACGAAATTTTACACAAAAATTTGCAAGCGAGATTTGATAGAAAGTATAGATCATCTCAAGTTTTTAACTGCTCTTCTTTTGTGGGAACAGAATATTTAGGTAGGGCAATTCTTATAGATCAGTCTCCAATAGGTAGAACACCTAGATCAAACCCAGCTACATACACAGGGGCTTGGACATTTATAAGAGATCTTTTTGCTGAAACTTCAGAAGCTCGTGCTCGTGGTTGGAAATCGAGCAGGTTTTCTTTCAATGTAAAAGGTGGGAGATGCGAAACTTGCCAAGGAAATGGGGAGATACAAGTAGAGATGCATTTTCTTCCTACTGTTTATGTTCCTTGTGATGTTTGTAAAGGAAAAAGATTTATGAAAGAAATCTTGGAAGTAAAATACAAAAAGAAAAATATTTACGAGGTTTTGGAAATGACAGTGGAAGAAGCTCTGGCTTTCTTTGAAGATATACCTGCAATATATGACAGGCTTAAAACTTTGGATGAAGTGGGGTTAGGATACTTGAAACTTGGTCAGTCAGCTACAACTCTTTCTGGAGGAGAGGCTCAAAGAGTAAAAATTTCTAGCGAGCTTTACAGACCTCATTTACAAAAAACTATTTATCTGTTAGATGAACCAACCATAGGTCTTCACTATGAGGATGTCAGAAAGTTAATTGAAATACTTCAAAAACTAGTGGATAAAGGAAACACGGTTGTAGTTATTGAGCACAATATGGATTTGATAAAATCTGCAGACTATATTTTGGATATTGGTCCAGAAGGGGGAGTAGGAGGAGGAAAACTTGTTGCTAAAGGAACTCCAGAAGAAGTAGCAAACAACGAAAAAAGCTATACGGGAAAATATCTAAAAAAAGCTTTGAAACAGTATAGGGCTTATAGGAAACCTGCCCCGTAGTAAGCTAAGCTTTACTACTGGGGTAAAAAGAAAAGCGCTACCTCTTGCGAAGAGCGCTTGTCACGGTTTTTCTACCAGAAAATTCATGACAGAAGGAACGGAAGAGTGATTGCAGCTAGAACGATCACTCCGATGAGAACTGCGAGGAGCAGGGCAACGAGTCTGTTGCCGGACTTGGCCTCTTTGATATGTTGGACCATCATCTAGTCCAGAACCGGGTCAGTCATCTTTTCCTCCCCCAAGTTTGGATTTTGAAATTTGTTGTCAGTGTCCTCCATCGATTCCACTCACTTTTGGAGCGGAGGTAGAGTATGACGACCGCCAAGAAGGAGGAGGTCTTGAATAACCCTACAGTATACGGCTCTGGTGTAAACAGAGCCACAAAAAGCAAGATGGTTACGGTTATTAGTCCGCAGAGAGAAATAACAAACGATCTCTGCGGGTGTCCGTGCATTGTATTGTCCATTTTGCAACGAGCCTCCATATATGATAATATCATAATAAAGATGAAAAGTCAATCTAATACAAAAAAGCTGTTGAAAAATCTGCCTGACACGCCAGGTGTCTATATTTTTCGTGGACCAAAAAACAAACCCTTATATATAGGCAAAGCCTCATCTCTAAAAGATAGAGTCAGAAGTTATTTCAACAAAGATATTGTAGAAACCCGTAGCCCTCTTGTGTCCAAGATGCTTTTAGAGTTTAAAAAAATAGATCATATAAAAACAGACTCTGTTTTAGAAGCTCTTGTTTTAGAGGCCTACCTTATAAAAAAATACCAACCAGAAGCAAACATAAAAGAAAAAGATAATAGAAGTTTTAATTTTGTTGTTATTACAGAAGAAGATTTTCCTAGAGTTTTGGTTGTCAGAGGAAGGGAAATTGAGAAGAGTGTTTTAACTGGTGAAAAAACAGATTATAAAATAGCTTATTCTTTTGGACCTTTCCCAAACGGAAGTCAATTGAAGGAAGCAATGAAAATTGTTAGAAAACTTTTTCCTTTTAGGGATAAATGCCTGCCTGCAGAAGGATTGAAGTTAAACCAAAAACCAAAAGCTTGTTTCAATAGGCAAATAGGTCTTTGTCCTGGAGTTTGTACAGGAGAGATTTCTAAAAAAGAATATCAAAATATAATAAAAAATATTATTTTGTTTTTTGAGGGTGACAAAAAGACACTTATAAAAAATCTAGAAAAGCAAATGAAAGGTTTTGCAAAGGAAAAAGAATTTGAAAAAGCTAGTGGAATCAAAAAAACTATTTATACACTAAATCATATTCAAGATATTTCTCTGATAAAAGATGAGGAAACTTTGGCCACAAATTCATTCAGGATAGAAAGTTATGATATTGCTCATATGTCGGGTCAAGACATGGTAGGAGTTATGACTGTAGTAGAAGATGGAGAAAGAAAACCTTCTGAATATAGGAAATTTAAAATAAAAGCAGTCTCTGGTCCAAATGACACAAGAGCTTTGAAAGAAGTTTTATCTAGAAGATTGGCTCACTTAGAATGGAGGATGCCAAATATTATTGTTGTAGATGGGGGAGTTGCTCAAAAAAATGTTGTAGAAAAAGTTTTAGAAGAAGTAGGTGTAAATATTCCAGTTGTTTCTGTTGTTAAAGATGAAAGACATAGACCAAAAAATATTTTGGGTACCACTTCGCTAAAGCTTAGTGGTATAGATATGTCTTACTCTGATTTAGAAAAATCCATACTCCTTTCCAATTTCGAGGCTCATAGGTATGCTATTAAATTTCATACTAAACTTAGAAATAAAATAATTTAAAAACTTGCATTAAAAATAATAAAGTGTTATAGTGTTTGTAGAAGAGAATAACATCTCTCACAGTCCTTTCTCGGTTTCAAATGATGAGGCACAACCGCTATACACATGTTGTATGGCGGTCTTTTTTTATATTTATTTACAATGTATAATTATTTCAAATGATTTTACCTAGTAGTTTAAAAATCGGAGTTTTGCGTGGAGGACCTTCTCCTGAATACGAAGTCTCACTTTTAAGTGGAGCTAATGTATTGGAGCATCTAAAAGAAACTCATAATCCAGTAGATATTTTTATATCAAAAAATGGAGCTTGGCATATAAATGGTATAGAAAAAAGTCCTGAAAAAATTTTAAAAAATGTTGATGTTGTTTTTAATTCTATCCATGGGACTTATGGGGAAGATGGCAGAGTTCAAGATCTCCTTTCTTATCATGGAGTACCTTTCACAGGATCAAATAAAATTTCTTCAGCTATGTCTATGAATAAATACATGACCAAAGATGTGGCTACTCGTTTGGGCATAAAAACTCCTACATATTTGATAATAAGAAAACACGATGATTTGAAAAATAAAGCATACGAAGCTTTTGCGAACATACCTCATCCATTGGTCGTAAAACCTGTATCTTCTGGATCTTCCCTTGGTCTTTATTTGGTAAATAACTTTTCAGAATTATTTTCAGTCTTGGAAGCTATTTTAGATGTCTATGAATCTGCTTTGGTTGAAGAATATATTTCAGGTAAAGAGATTACCTGTACAGTTATAGATAATTTCCGAGGACAAAATTATTATTCTACACCTCCTATAGAGGTGGTTTATGAAAAATCTTCTCCAGTTTGGACATATGGTCAGAAGTATGCAGAGGAAACAAAACTTCTTTACCCAACAACTCTTTTGGAAAGAGAAACTCTTTTAGTAGAAGAAGCTTCTAGGTTAATACATCAGTATTTAGAACTTTCTCATTTTTCCAGATCAGATTTTATTGTTTCTCCAAAAAGAGGAGTTTACTTTTTAGAGGTGAATACCATTCCAGGTATGACAAAAAAATCTTTGTTGCCAAAAACACTCGAATCAATCGGCATTTCTTTCAAAGAATTTTTACACCATGTAATATCTCTTGCTTTGAATAGAAAATAGTGTAAAATCATTAATTGTTAGTCTTTGGGCCTGTAGCTCAGTTGGTAGAGCAACCGCTTTGCAAGCGGAAGGTCAGGAGTTCGACTCTCCTCAGGTCCACAGCAAATCCCCGAGAGGGGATTTTTGTGTGACCTGAAGCAAGGCAAACTGCTTTGCCTTGTGTGGAGAGTCGAAAGCCGGAGCCGTGTTTTGCTAGCAAGCAAAACGGGCGAGGCAGGGTCGTGAAATTTTGTGAGCGACGGCGAACAAAATATTCCTGACCGACTCTCCTCAGGCACAAATTGACTTTTTAGACACAATATGCTATAATATTAGTTAGAGGAGCAGTAATGAAAAATCTGATCTTTATCTTTCTTTTTCTGGCTTTCATTTTGAACGCCGGTTCTCAAACTTTCGTCTTCACAGAGTCTTACAGGACTTTCAAAGGTGGAGACCAGTCTGATACCCAGACCAATGTTGTTTGGGGTCAGACAGGACTGGCAAAAAGGATAGGTTTGTTTGGTTGGGGCCAGATTGGCACCAACTACAAACAGACTTACGGCGGAGCATATGTTCAACCTTTCTCTTGGCTTCAGGTTGGAGCCGGAGGAGGAGTAGAAGAAGGGGCTCCGCGTTTGGGATCCTTTCTCTATGCGAATCGGCCCGGCCAATACGTTTTCGCCATTTACGAAAATGGCGGGAGCGGACCGTGGTACCTGGTCCTGACTGATGTTACCATCAGTCAAAAGTGGTCCGTCGGCACCCACAGCCAGTCCTTTATTGGGCATGGTGCGAGAGCCGAGTATCGGCTTAAAAGAATTGGGCAGTGGACACCGTCCATACGGCCGGCTGTTACTTGGAACGAGAAAGGTGTTCCAAGTGCTATCCTTGGACTCAGGTTTACCTATTTCAAGGAATAACTGCTCCCACAAGGAGCGGTTTTCTCTTACAAAAATTTTATAAAAAAATAAGATTCTTTTTATGCCAGTTCTTTATGATGGACGCCGATTTTGTTCGGACGGCTGCGGTTGCGGCTGTTCGGTGATTCTTCTCAACCTTGAAAATGATCGATTAGTAATTTTCCATCCAGGTGAACTCGAAAAAGGTCAGATAGAATTTCTGACATGGGAAAACTTTCAGGAGTTTTTGAGGGACTCGAATTGTTTCAAAATCGATGGAGACGATTCGATTAAGATGACCCTCACTTACCTTGGGGCAGAAGGTCAGATCATTATGACCCTTGGCGAGTTCAACAAACTTCGCTCGGAGACAATAGGCAAAAATCCGCAAGATATTGCCTCTGAGGCAGTATTGATCAGGTAGAGCCACTGTGGGCGGGGTTACAGAAATGTTCCCCGCCATTTTTTAATTAAACATTGCAAAAAATAGTGTGTTGTGGTATAATATTAATATGATTCAGGTTCTTTACGATGAAAGATCACCGTCCTGCAAAAATGGGCGGTGTCCGAAAGTTGTTCGGTTGGGGAAAATGGTTGCCATATTTCATCCATGGCAACCATGGAAAGGGGTTGTCCTACTCTCAGCTCGAGAGTGGAACAATCTTATCATCGATGGACGGGTTGTCCTTTCAGAAGAAAGGAAAGTAGCCAAAGCTACAAAAGCGGCCTAAGATCAAATTTTTGGAGGGGATTTCCCCTCCTTTTTTTATATAAAAAATACCCCGTGCTATTGCACAGGGTAATCTTTTGAAAACATTCCGATTTGGCAGTAATATTGAGAAAGCTCTTTTTCTAAAAGTGTTAAGTTGATTTTGCTAAGACCTATTTTTTTTAATTCTTCTCTGGTTTTCTTCAAAAGATCATGAAGTGTTTTCACTCCATTTTTTTGGAGCCTATAAAGCATATTTACTTCAAGCTCCAAAATATGTTCAATATTTTTTGAAAAGATGTTTTCCATTCGTTTCTCCTTCCATTTCCAAAACTATCATATTTTAATACTATTGGCTATGATAAAATATATTTATGAAATTAGAGCCGACTACACTTATTTTATTTGGTATCACAGGGGACTTGTCACAAAAAAAGATTTTGCCAGCTTTATATGATATGTATAAAAAATCTAGCTTACCGAAAGATTTTAATGTTGTCGGTTTTTCTAGAAGGGAATTTAGCGATGAGGAGATAAGAAAGTTTGTTGTAGAAAATTTAACTGAGATGCCAGATAGGAGTTTTTTGGAAAAATTTTCTTATGTTCAAGGTCAATTTGATAAAGGAGAAGATTATTTAAAACTTGGAACACATTTGGCCGAGATAGATCAAAAATTTAAAGGATGTACAAATAAACTTTTCTATCTTTCTACCCCTCCAGATTTTTATGAGACCATATCATTAAACTTATCTAACTCTGGACTTTCTATTCCTTGTGGAGGTGAAGATGGTTTTGCTAGAATTTTGTTAGAAAAACCTTTTGGTAGAGATTTAGAAACGGCTCAAAAATTGGATTCGCTTTTGGCAGAGCTTTTCCAAGAAAATCAGATTTATAGGATAGATCATTATCTAGCCAAAGAATCTTTATTTAAAATTATAGATCTTCACCGACAAAACAAGTTGATTTCTAGCAGGTGGAATAGGGAAAATATTTTGAAAGTGGAAATAAAAGTTTATGAAAAAAAGAAAATAGACAGCAGGGGTAACTTTTATGATGGTGTAGGAGCTTTGCGAGATATTGGTCAAAATCATTTACTCCAGATGCTTGCGCTGGTAGCTATGGATATACCCGAAGAAAAAAGTTCTGAAAATATAAAAAAAGAAAGAGAGAAAGTTTTAAAAAAACTAAAACCTTTTGAAGGCAAGATTGAAACAGGGCAATATGAAGGATATTTAAATGAAAAAGGAGTGTTGCCGGATTCTAATACAGAGACTTTTTTCAAGATGACTGTTTTTGTAGATTCTTCAAAATTTTTTAATGTTCCTTTTGAACTTTCTTCTGGCAAAGCTTTGTGTGAAGATCTAACTGAGATTGTTGTTATTTTCAAAGATGGTTTGAGAATAGTTTTCGATGTTCCAAAAGAAGACAGTTTGCCTGCATATGAAAGGGTTTTGTTAGATGCTATTTTAGGAGACCAGACTGTTTTTATTTCTACAGAAGAGGTTTTAGCACAATGGGATTTTATTACTCCAATAGAAGAAAAAATTAAATATCAGAAACCTTTTATTTATAAAGAAGGAATGAATCCTAAAAATTTTTAGTAATACAGTTTTATTTTTCTTTTGTGTTCCTCATAAGTTTTTGAGCAGTGTATTTTTCTGTCTTTGTCGTGGAAGTAATAAAAACATGAGGTCTTTTGTGGGTTATAGGCTGCCTCTATGGCTGCCAATCCGGGACTAGATATTGGTGTGGGTGGGAGAGAATAGTATTTATAAGTATTGTAAGGAGAGTCTATAAACTTGTCTTCGGGTATAACCCTTGGCCACCAACCTTGGTCTTCATTACCTTTGGCGTATTGAAGTGTAGCATCTATTTGTAGCTTCATTCCATTAAATATTCTGTTCCAAATAATTCCAGAAATTAATTTCATATCACTTTTGCCTCCAGCCTCACGCTGTATGAGAGAAGCGATTTTAAGTGCAGTATCTTCATTTATTACCTCCGCAGTTTTTTTCTTTTTAATTCCTTCT
Source organism: uncultured Candidatus Saccharibacteria bacterium (assembly GCA_964551495.1). Lineage (GTDB taxonomy): Bacteria > Patescibacteriota > Minisyncoccia > Phycocordibacterales > DATDWN01 > JBAYWK01. The sequence goes on along the minus strand of CAZKCA010000002.1, from coordinate 88,285 downwards.
GTTTCTTTTTTAAACTGACTTACCATTTTTTCTCCGACAGAAATAGGGTCTTCATTTTTATGAATCATATATGTTTTTGGGAAAAGGTACCCTTCGGAGTTTTCCATCCCTAAAGCTAAATGAGAGTTTAAGAAGATACTTTTCTTTTCTTCTGACCAATTCATTTCTTTTGCTACGATTTCTGCGACCTGCTCCTTTCTTAGCCCCTCTTGGATCCTGACAATTTTTACAGAAGGGTTCGCCAGGTTTTGATAAAATGAGAGGCTAGCTAAATCTTTTAGATCAAAATCGTAATAAAAGAAAAGATAACTGAAACCGGCGAATACTATAGCTAAAAGAAAATATACTGTCTTCCACTTCATTTTTTTATTTTGATTATTGATAACTTTGAAAAAATTATATCATAGGTTATAGTAAGTCGGTATAAATAAAGTAGAAAAATATGTCACTAAAAAACTTTTTAATGAAAAAAATGCTTAAATCTCAGATGAAAGGCATCCCAGAAGCTGAACAAGACAAGATGATAGCTTTAATAGAGAAAAATCCAGAACTTTTCCAAAAGATGGGAATGGAGATTCAAGCAGAAATGAAAGCTGGCAAAAGCCAAATGGAAGCAAGTATGTCTATAGCCAAAAAATACGAAGAGGAGCTGAAAAAGATAATGTAAAGGAAAACCCCGCACGAACGCGGGGTTTTGGGTGGATAAGACCGTGAGAATTATTTCTAATACTAATTCTTTAATCCACCAAAATTTCGAGGGTAAATCTGTGCCTTATTTATTTGATACTATCTCATAAAAATCTTAAGATATTACCCTCATCAATTCCAACCATAGATGACAGAAATTGATGAGGGCCCAGTCCAAGCTCTGCTTGGACTGGGCAGGTGAGATAAATCCGCGATAGTTCATTAGAGAACATCGTAACCCGAATCTCACCAAAGCGGACAAATGACCCATATTTCAAAAGAAAACTCGACCACTAGTCTGCTTAAAACATACTACATATAAATTGACTTTTGTCAATAAATAATGTTTTATTTAATGTTATAATTAAATCAATGAAAAATTTTAAAATCTGGCTATTATTTTTGATTATTTTGGGATTAATTTTGTTTTTATTTTTCAATATAAAAAATACAGACAGATTTTCTTTTGGAAATCTGGAAGTTCCTTTTGTTGAAAAGAAGACAATTTCTATTTTGGCTTTTGGGGACACTATGTTTGATAGAGGAGTTAGAAATATTATTGAAAATCGAGGACGAGATCCTTTTGAATATATAAAAAAAGATTTAAATTTATTTTCAGACTATGACATCATAAAAGTAAATCTCGAAGGTCCAATAGTAGAGATGGATAGGAACCTATGTCAGCAAAAACTCTATAACTTTCAGTTTGCTTCTACCTCTCCGAACATTTTGAAAAGTATTGGTGTAAATATGGTAAGTATCGCAAACAACCATAGTTATGATTGTCTCCGAGCCGGTTTTGAAAGTACAAAAAATTATTTATCTCTTTCGGGGATTGATTTTGTTGGGGGCAGGACATTGGAAGATAGTTTTATTGTAAAGAATATAAATAATAAAAAAATAGCTTTTGTTGGGATAGATGAAACTACCGCTCCTGTCGCAGTTTCTAGTTTTTATCCTCTTGTCTCTAGGCTAGATACAGAAAATGATTTTGTTGTAGTTTTTATTCATTGGGGCAAAGAATATGAACTGATAGAAGATATTTCTCAACAAAATATTGCATATAAACTTATAGACAATGGGGCAGATTTAATTATTGGTCATCATCCGCACGTAATACAACCCGTAGAGCTTTATAAAAACAAAGCAATATTTTATTCTTTAGGAAATTTTGTTTTTGATCAAAATTTTGGAGACACAACAAAAGGGCTCGGTGTCGGTGCAGAGCTAGGAGAGAATAAAGATGTATTTACTTTATATCCTTTAAATATAAAAATCTTTGCACCAGATTTGATGAAAGATATTGAAAGGGAAGAGTTCTGTAAAAACTTTTTGAAAAATATAGAAAGTCAAAATTGTAGTTTTGAAATTTTGAAATAAAAAACTTCTTCTATTGCAATGTTTATTAAAATGTGTTTCTATTCTTTACAGAAAGGAGGTATATTGTGTCGAGCAAACGTCGGATAAGACGTCGAAGCTGTGAGGGCAAAATTAGGCACACGGACGTTGATATTGCCCATGCCCACGCGCGAAAGCTTGGTAGGAGATACCATGCCTATCGTTGTCAGTTTTGTAAGGGGTATCATGTTGGTCGCTATAAGAGGATTAAACAATGATCTTTCTTGTCTCTATTGAAACACCAACCCGTGGATCTTTGTCTCTTGGGTATATAGAAATCCCACATGAGGGAGTGCTAAACAAAGAACTCAAAAAATCTGCCCAGAGGAAAGTTGTTGAACTTCTTACCTCAGCAGGTTTTGAACTTAAGAAAATTTCAATTCAGGTAACAGATTATACTTCGTTGGAAATCGGTATTCACCGAATTCTTATTATCCCAATTAAAGAATTTACCAACAGAACAGCTGTAACTTTAGCCACCCTACTAGAATAGGGTGGCTTTCTTTTTGTTTAATTTTTCATTACACTACTTGTTATGTCACTATCAATTGGAATTGTTGGTCTACCTAACGTGGGCAAGTCCACGCTTTTTAATGCTTTAACTAAAAAATCTGTTCCAGCAGAGAATTATCCTTTTTGTACCATAGATCCATCTGTGGGTATTGTGCCTGTGCCAGACGAGAGACTTTGGAAACTTTCTACTCTTTCAAAATCTGCTAAAACTATTCCAGCGGTTGTAGAGTTTGTAGATATTGCTGGATTAGTAAAGGGTGCTTCGGCTGGAGAAGGTTTGGGGAATAAATTTTTACAAAATATTAGAGAAGTAGATGCAATACTTGAAGTGGTTCGTATTTTTGATGATGAAAAAATAGTGCACGTGGATGGAAAAATTGATCCTCTTTCGGATATAGAAGTTATAAATCTAGAGCTTGTGATGGCGGATAGAGAAACTGTTTCAAAAAGATTAAGTAATATTCAAAAAGATTTAAAGAGAGGGGATAAAGAAGCGATTTTGGAAAATGAAGTTTTGTTGAAATTGGAAAAATGTTTAGGTGAAGGAAAGTTAGCGAACTCTATTTCTTTTGACGAAAAAGAGTTTCCTTTGGCTAAAGGGTTAAATCTTTTGACCATAAAACCTATTATGTATGCTTTGAATAAAAAAGCTGGGGGAAAAAATTTAGATGAACTAAATGATGAAAGGTGGCAAAAACTTTTGAAATTTTTTAAGGAAAATGAATTTCACTATGTAGTGGTGGATGCAAATATAGAAAATGAGCTTAAAGATTTGGAAGGCGAAGAAAAAGAAATGTTTAGAGTGGAGATTGGCGGAAAAGATGATGGAATAGATAATCTTATAAAAGAAGGTTACAAACTTTTAAATCTTATGACCTACTTTACTACTGGAGAAGATGAGACGAGGGCTTGGACAATAAAAAAAGGTTCGACTGCACCTGTGGCTGGGATGGCGATACATACAGATTTTAAAGATAAGTTTATAAGAGCCGAAGTTGTCCATTGTGACGACCTACTTTTTTTCGGGGGATATGGAGTAGCTCGCGAAAAGGGTTTAGTTAGGACAGAAGGAAAAGAATACATAGTAAAAGACGGGGATGTAATTGAGTTTAAGATATAAATTTTTAAATTTAAAAAAAATTTCAAAATTTAGATATGAAAAAAGGCCAACACAACATGGTGCTGGCCCGAGTATCTGGGGAGCTACTTGTCCAGTAGCTTTTTGGCTTCTGGTGGAAGAGGGGAAACCTCTTCCAGAAGGGTGGCAGTTTTCACTGCCGGTTGACCTCCACAATCGAGGCCGATTCCTACTTTGTTTCCGGCTTTGATCACGCCGGAAACAATCTTGCTATCGGGGCAAGCCGAGCGAACAAGGTAGTAGGTCGTCCGTCGACCTTCTTCAGTGTAACTGATCAGGTCAATTCGTGTCTGTTTGTGGTCAATCGGAATGATTGACCACTGAATCACCTCTCCATCTTGGACCTTTGTCCAGTTGTTTGACGGTGGGATATCAAAAACTTCCGCGCTTGCAACTGAAGAAACAAAAACAAACAAAACGATCATCAAAACCTTCATTTTAGGCTCCTCTTGCGTAAAATGCCCGCCGGCAGTTAAAGAACTTACATATATATTATAGCATATCTAGATATAAAAGTCAATATAAAAAAGATGTGGATTTATCAAGTAAAATATAGGTTTTTATGGTATAATACCCCTGTTACTCACTTAATAAAATTTTATGGAAAATGTAAAAATAAAACCGAAAGATTTCTTTTTGATAATTGGAAGCATGGTAGCCCTATATGCTCTGGTTATTAATCTATTAAATCTTTTGTTCACAGTTATTAACTACGCTTATCCTGCTGTAAATAGTTATTATGGATATAATAATACTGCTTCTATAAGTTTCCCAGTAGCTTTTCTTATAATAGTATTTCCTATATTTATAGTCATAGAGTGGTTTTTGGCCAAAACATATGCAGAAGTCCCAGAGAAAAGAGATTTACCTGTGAAAAAATGGCTTTCATACCTTACACTTTTTGTATCAGGTCTAGTTGTGGCTGGAAGTTTAGTTACAGTGCTTTACTATTTTCTAGACGGTAGAGATTTAACTACAGGATTTTTACTTAAATTCTTTTCTGTTTTTGCTATTTCAATTTTGGTTTTTGGTTATTATATTTCAGATGCAAGAAATATACTGACTTCAAGGTCAAAGAAAGTCTGGCTTTTGTCCGCTTCACTTATAATTCTTTTATCTATCGTATTGGGTTTTGTAATTATCGGCTCACCTAGAAGTCAAAGGTTAAAAAATTATGATCAAGAAAAAATAAATGATATTCAACAATTACAATCTTCAGTTGTATCATTTTGGCAGATAAATGGAAATCTGCCACAAAATTTGTCAGAAGTTGCTGGTCAGGATGGTTACTTTGATTTAAATCAACCTGATAGTAAAAAACCTTACGAATACAGTGTAGCATCTCCAAATTCATTTGAGATTTGTGCTGATTTTAATTTTGATTCTGGAAAAAACAATCCATACAGTAGGTCTTATATAGATCCAAAATACAATTACACAACTCCTTCAGATTGGTCATATAAAGAAGGTAGATCATGTTTTACTTATGTTATAAATGAACAAATATATAAACCAAGCGTAAGATAAATACTAAAAAGCCGCCTTTCCAAAAGGGCGGTTTTTTAGTATGATTGCATGTATGAATCAATACGATCACTCGAAAATAGAGTCTAAATGGCAGAAATTTTGGGACAAAAACAAAACTTTTAAAACCAAATTAGATTCCAAAAAGAAAAAATTCTATTCTCTAATAGAATTTCCATATCCATCTGGAGAAGGACTACATGTCGGGCATGTTAGAAGCAACACCGCTATGGACATTATTTCTAGAAAGAGAAGGATGGAAGGGTTTAATGTTTTGTATCCTATTGGTTGGGATGCTTTTGGTTTGCCTACAGAAAACTATGCCATAAAAACAAGTACTCCTCCGGAAGTTGTAACAAAAAGAAATACAGATAATTTTAGAAGACAATTAAAGTCAATTGGTTTTTCTTTTGATTGGGATAGGGAGATAAATACTACAGATCCAAAATATTACAAATGGACACAATGGATTTTCTTGCAGATGTATAAAAAAGGTTTGGCTTACAAAAAGAAAATGACCATAAATTGGTGTCCAAAAGATAAGATAGGTTTAGCAAATGAGGAAGTTATAAATGGTTGTTGCGAAAGGTGCGGTACTCCAGTGGAAAAAAGAGAAAAAGAACAATGGATGCTTGCTATTACAAAATATGCAGAGAGATTAGACAAAGACTTGGATGATGTTGATTATTTGGAAAGAATAAAAATTGGTCAGAGAAATTGGATAGGAAAATCTGAAGGAGCAGAGATAGATTTTCAAATGAAAGACAGCAAAGAAAAAATTAAAGTTTTTACAACAAGGCCAGATACTATTTTTGGTGCTACCTATGTAGTCCTTTCTCCTGAGCACGAGCTTGTAGAAAAGTTGAAAGACAAAGTAGAAAATTTTGAAGAAGTTTCAAGGTATGTTTCAGACGCCAAGAAAAAAGATGATATAGAAAGAACAGCAGAAGGAAAAGAAAAAACAGGTGTAGAAATGAAAGGAATAAAAGCTATAAATCCAGCAAATGGAGAGGAGATTCCTATATGGGTTGCTGACTATGTTTTGGCCCACTATGGAACAGGAGTTGTTATGGCTGTGCCTGCTCATGACCAGAGAGATTTTGAATTTGCTAGAAAATATAATTTGTCCATAAAGGAAGTTATAAATTCTGAAGGCGGAGTTAAGGATTCTGCTTATACAGATCAAGGAAAATTGATTAATTCAGAAAAATTTAACGGAAGAGATTCTCTAGAAGTTAAAAAAGACATTACAAAATTTGTAGGAGGTAAGTGGGTTACAAAGTTTAAGCTTCGTGATTGGGTTTTTTCAAGGCAGAGATATTGGGGAGAACCTATTCCTCTTATTCACTGTGATAAATGTGGGACCGTGCCTGTCGCAGAAAAAGATTTGCCAGTAAAACTTCCAAAAGTAGATAAATATGAACCAACAGATACAGGCGAATCTCCTTTGGCAAATATAGACAAATGGGTCAATGTAAAATGTCCAAAGTGCGGAGGAAAAGCAAAAAGAGAAACAGACACTATGCCACAATGGGCCGGTTCTTCTTGGTATTATTTGAGATATGCAGATCCAATGAATTCCAAAAAGTTTGCCGATCCAAAAGCGTTGAAATACTTTACTCCTGTTGATTGGTATAACGGGGGAATGGAACACACAACCCTTCACTTATTGTATTCAAGATTTTGGCACAAATTTTTATATGATTTGAAACTTGTTCCAACAAAAGAACCTTACAAAAAGAGAACTGCCCATGGAATGATTTTGGCTGAAGGTGGGGAAAAGATGTCCAAGTCAAAGGGTAATGTTATAAATCCAGATACCATAGTAAAAACTTATGGTGCAGACACTCTAAGGCTTTATCAGATGTTTATGGGGCCTTTTGATCAGTCTATTTCTTGGGCTGATGAAAATATAATAGGTGTTAGAAGGTTTATTGAAAGGGTTTACAAGATAGGACAAACATATGATTTTAAATCTAAAACACCAAAAGAAATAGAAACATTATTGCATCAAACTATAGATAAAGTTTCAAAAGATATAGAGTCAATGTCATTTAATACAGCAATATCTTCTATGATGATATTTATTAATGATTTAGAAAAACATAAATTCATATCTAAAAAAGATTTTGAAATGTTTTTGAGAATCCTTTCTCCTTTTGTTCCTCATTTGGCCGAGGAATTATGGGGTAAATTAGGTAATAAAAAATCTATAATTTTTGAAAAGTGGCCAGTTGCAGATAAAAAGAAAATGGAGGTTTCAGTTGTCTCTTTAGTTGTTCAAGTTAATGGTAAAGTAAGGACTACTTTTGAGACAGAAAAGGGTATGGAGCAAGCTAAATTGGAAGATTTGGTCAAGAGTATAACAGAGGTTTCAAAATGGCTAGATGGCAAGAAAATCATTAAAATAGTTCATATTCCAGACAAATTAATCAATTTTGTTGTGGTCTAATTTTTCCACTTGACTATATTTGATAATAATGATAAAAATAGTAAACATTCGTTGTCCTTCAAAAGCAACTTAATTAAAAAAATTAAAATTATGAGTGAAAAATTACCTATAAATTTTAAACCAGAGCAAGTAACCAAAAGACTTCTTTCTGTGCTTTCTCCTAGGTCAAGAGATGTTATAATCGGTCGTTTTGGTTTGGGCAGTGATCCAAAAAGAATGACCTTAGAGTCTATTGGTAAAAAATACAAAATTACCAGAGAAAGAATAAGACAAATAGAAAATTATTCTATAACCAACATTAGAAAGTCAAAAGAATACGAAAAGGAGAAATCTGTATTTGAAGAATTAAAAAATTTAATTCATGATTTGGGTGTTGTAATTTCTGAAGAAGATCTTTTGAGTTATATATCAAAAAACAAATCTACTCAAAATCATGTTCATTTTCTTTTTGTTGTAGGAGACGCTTTCTTCAAAGAAAAAGAAGATGCAGAATTCAAACATAGATGGCATGTAGATAAGGATCTTTCAAAAAAAATTCATGAGGCAATAAAAACTCTTTATTCAACTTTGTCTGATGACGAGATAATGCTTGAATCAGATATGATAGAGAAGTTTTTAGAACACCTAAAAGATGTTTCTGAAAAATACAAAACAGAAGAAGTTGCTAAAAGATGGTTGGCTTTGTCAAAACTTATAGGTAAAAATCCTCTTGGTGAATGGGGTAAATCGACTTCTCCAAATATCAATGCTAAGGGAATGAGAGATTATTCTTACCTAGTGATAAGAAGACATGGTTCCCCTATACACTTTAAAGAAGTTGCTAAATTAATTACTGAAATATTTAAGAAAAAAGCTCATGTTGCTACTACCCACAATGAGTTGATTAAAGACCCTCGTTTTGTTTTGGTGGGAAGAGGTCTTTACGCTCTTGCAGAGTGGGGCTATATGTCTGGTGTTGTTAAAGATGTTATAAAGGATATATTAAAGAAAAATGGACCTTTAACAAAAGAAGAAATTGTCGAAAAAGTTTTGAAAGAGAGATATGTTAAAGAGAATACTATTATGGTCAATCTTCAAAATTCAAAAGTATTTAAAAAATTAAAAGACGGTAAATATACTCTAGTTTAAACAAAAGACCACCTTCGGGTGGTTTTTTGTTTATTATTTTGTATAATTATATAAACACATATGTTTGAAATTTATTCAAATATTTTAAATTTAGAAACCGTTCAAACAGTTTTAAGAATTCTTTATTTTACCTCATTCTTTTGGCTGCCAGTGTTTTTCTTTTATCTAGTTTGGGATCTCTGGATAACATATAGAAGATCTCAGTTTTTGGCTAAACAAAGTTATATTTTGTTGGAAATAAAAATACCTAAAGATGTTTTTAAATCTCCCAAAGCCATGGAATTCTTTTTAGAAAGTCTATACCAGACTTTTGGAGAGGCAAATTGGTATCAAAAGTATTGGCAGGGGTCAGTTAGAGCACATTTTTCTTTGGAAATTGTTTCCATTGGTGGAGCTGTGCACTTTTTTGTTTATACCAAAAAAGGTTATAAAAATTTAATAGAATCAAGACTTTATTCACAATATCCAGGTATAGAAATATATGAAGTGCCAGACTACACTTTACCTGTTAGTTATGATCCAGAAAAAACTGGATTGTGGGCCTGTGAGTTCGAGCTTACCAAAGAAGATGCTTACCCTATAAAAACCTATGTTGATTATGGTTTAGATAAGGATCCAAAAGAAGAATATAAAATAGATCCATTAACACCTCTTTTAGAATTTATGGGTTCTTTGGGTCAGGGTCATCAAGCATGGGTTCAAATAATCGTTAGAGCTCATAAAGCAGAGGATAAAGAGAAAAATAAAGAAACTGGAGAAGTAAAGATGGTTGATCTTAGATGGAAAAAAGCTGCTGAAGAGGCCATCAAAAAAATTCAAGAAAAAGCTAAAGGTGAAAAAGACAAAGAAACAGGCAAAACAGTTCCAGGTACAGGAAGATTTTTAACAGATGGAGAAACTGAAACAATAAAAGCTTTGGAGAGAAGTATTTCTAAAGTAGGTTTTGACACTGGTATTAGGGTTGTTTACACAGCTCCAAAGGATATTTTCAGTATGGATAATGTTGGGGGTGTTGTTGGGGGTATTACTCATTTCAATTCTTCTAACTTAAACGGGTTTAAACCAACAAATATTCCAGCCCCAAAAAGAAAGTGGTTTCCTTGGAAAGACAGGCCAAAAGCAGATATTGATTTAGAAAAATCAATTCTTCTGGATGCTTATAAAGCTAGAGGATATTTTTGGAATGAACACAGGAGAAAATTCTTTGTTTTGAATACAGAAGAATTGGCTAGTATATTTCATATACCTGGTAATGTTGCTCAAACACCAACATTGTCTAGGATTTCTTCAAAGAAATCTGAAGCCCCTTCTAATTTACCTATGTAAAAAATAAAAACAATGTTTTTAAAAGATAAAATGAAATACATACATTCCTTTTGTAAGGAAAACAAAAAGGAAATAATGATTCAATCAATTTTAGTTGGTGTGGTTTTTTTGTCTGTTTATATTTTTTCCGGGATTTTTATAAGTAGTCCAAATTTTCAGACACAACAAATAATCACTATTAATTCAGGGGATTCTTTGCAACAAATAACAAATCAGATGTATGAAGATGGATTAATAAGATCTAAATTTATATTTAGAACGTATACTATTTTAAGAGGAGGCGAAAATAAAATAAAAGCGGGGGATTATTTTATAAGTAGAAAACAAGGAGCCATCTTTTTGGCTGAGCGTTTTATAAACGGTGTTTTTGAATTGGATGATGTTAGGGTAACAATACCTGAAGGTTGGAATGTTTATCAAATGGCTGATTATCTTGAGAAAAATTTAGTAAGATTTGATAGGGATAATTTTTTAGATATTGCTAAAAAATATGAAGGATATCTTTTCCCTGATACTTATTTTGTTTCTCCAACAATAAGAGAGAAAGATTTGGTTGAAATAATGAAAAGAAACTTTGAATTGAAAATTTCAAAAATAGATGAATTTAAAAATAGCGATAAAACTTTAGAGGAGATAATAATAATGGCTTCGATTTTGGAAGGTGAGGCCAAACCAAAAGATAGACCTCTCATTGCAGGTATTTTATGGAAAAGAATTTCTATAAATATGCCACTTCAGGTTGATACTGCTTTTATTTATGTAAATGGTAAAACAACTTTTGATTTAACCTTGGATGATCTACAAATAGATTCTCCTTATAATACATACAAATACAAAGGTCTTCCTCCTACACCTATCTCAAATCCTGGATTAGATTCTATAATGGCCGCTTTAAATCCAGAGAAAACAAATTATTTATATTTTCTAACAGGTCATGATGGTATTATGTATTACGCTAAAACTTTTGATGAGCATAAGAGAAATAAAGAACTTTATTTGAGTAGTTAAAAAATCAAAAACATACCTCCAAAACCGTCCTCGTCTTTTGTAAGATAAAGCACAATTTTTTCTGCCTTACCGCAAACTCCCTTCGGTCGCCCCTTATTTCATAGGGGTTAGTGCTCACGGCTAGAAAAAATTGTTGTTATCTTAAACAAAAGTCTGCGAATGGTTTTCTCGTGTATGTTTTTGATTAGGATGTGTTTTGTAATGGATTTGTGTTATAAATACAGCAATGGAAAATAGAAAGCCAAAGGTTTTTGTTGGTCTATCAGGCGGAGTGGACTCTTCTGTCTCTTTGGCTTTGCTTAAAGAAGCCGGTTTTGACGTCATGGGGGTTTTTCTAAAAGTTTGGCATCCAGAGTTTTTACCTTGTGACTGGAAAGAAGAAAGGAGAAGTGCTATGAGAGTTTGTGCCATTTTGGATGTCCCATTTTTAACTATTGATTGTGAGAAGGAATATAAAAAAGAAGTAGTTGACTATATGATTTCTGAATACAAAGCCGGTAGGACTCCAAATCCAGATGTTTTTTGTAATAAGTATGTAAAATTTGGAGTTTTTCTAGATAAAGCCAAAGAGATGGGGGCTGATTTTATAGCCACAGGACACTATGCTCAGAATTTGGTATTTGATAAATCTCTTTCTCCTCAAGAGGTTTCTGAAAACGGATATTTTTCTGCTGAAAAATTCCTCGTGTTCGCGCCGTCGCGCTCGCAATGTTTCAGAAACCTCTTGTCTCAACAAGATTTATCAAACTATAGGTTTGAACTTCATGAATCAAATGATAAAAATAAAGATCAAAGTTATTTTCTTTACACTTTAAACCAAGAACAGCTTTCAAAAACACTTTTCCCTGTAGGACACTTAACAAAACCAGAAGTTAGAAAACTGGCAGAGAAGTTTAGTCTTCCTACGGCCACAAAAAAAGATAGCCAAGGACTTTGTTTTATTGGAAAAGTAGATATGAAAGATTTTCTTGAACACTTCATTGAAACTAAAAAAGGAGATGTTTTAAATTCCAAAGGAGAGGTTGTTGGGATTCACGATGGGGCACTGTTTTATACCATAGGTCAAAGACATGGATTTACTATTACCAAAAAGACTCCAAATGACCCAAGTTTTTTTGTTGTGTCAAAAGACCTAGAAAAAAATACTATAACTGTAGCAGACAAAGAAAATCAGCTAGATTTAGTTTTCAATACAAAAGAGATTTTTATAAAAGATATTCATTTTATAGATGGGGTAGAGCCAGAATTTCCTTTAAATTGTCAGGTTAGGATAAGATACAGACAAGAAAAACAAAATTGTAAGGTAGAAAAGTTAGAATTAGGTTATAAAATCTCTTTTGAAAAACCCCAAAATGGAGTAGCAAAAGGTCAGTCCGCTGTATTCTACCAAGGAGAAAAATGTCTCGGAGGAGGAATAATGGAAACTATAATTTAATTGGAAATAGCAATACCTTTATGAGATAATGGTTTTTATGAATACAGAACCAAAATACATATTAAAGGCAGATGGAACAAAAGAACTATTTGATAATTCAAAATTAGAAGATTCTTTAAGAAAATCTGGAGCAACAGAAGAAGAGGTTTTAGATATTGTTTCTCAGACTTCATACTATATAAAAGATGGAATGACTACTCATGATATTTATAATCATGCTTTTGAGCTTTTGTATAAAAAAGATCAACCAGTTGCTTTAAAGTATTCTTTGAAAAGGGCCATAATGGAACTTGGACCCTCAGGTTTTCCGTTTGAGAAATTTGTTGCGGAGATTTTTAATAGAATGGGGTATGAGACTTTAACAGGTCAGACTGTTAAAGGTCATTGTGTTGAACATGAGATAGATGTTGTTGCTTGGAATGAAGAAAAACTAATAATGGTGGAGGCAAAGTTCCACAATCAACTTGGCGTAAAATCAGATTTAAAAGTGGCTTTGTATGTAAAAGCTCGTTTTGATGATTTAAATAGTGTCAGTTTTAACTATGGTGGAAGAGAAAGAAAATTGGATGAAGGTTGGATTGTCACAAATACAAAATTTACTACCACAGCTATTGAATACGGCTCCTGCCAAGGAGGACTTAAACTTATTGGTTGGAATTATCCACCAGAAGGAAATTTGCGGGATATGATAGTCAAGGCAAAACTTCATCCTTTAACCTGCTTAGGAACTTTGGATGGAAGAGAGAAAAAAGAACTATTAGATAAAGGTATTGTGTTGTGTAAAACAATAGAAGAAAATACAGAACTATTGGAAGATATAGGTGTTCCGAAAGAAAAAATAAACAAAGTTTTAATGGAGATAAGTTTGTTATAAAAATATGAAAAAAAATATGAAAAAAGGAAAGGGGGACATAAAGAAAATAACGAATTTCCTTTTTGAAGTAGGAATTTTGGCTAAAACACCAAGAAGCGGTTTTCATTTTTTGGGCACAGGAGATCAGACTGTTGCAGAACATGTAAATAGAGCATGTTTTATTGCTTACGTTCTAGCGCTTATGGATGGTAAAGTGGATATTTCTAAGGTGTTGCAGATGGCACTTCTTCATGATATTTCAGAAACAAGAATATCTGACTTAAATTATGTTCATCAAAAATATGTAGAAAGAAAAGAACACGAAGCCCATAAAGATATTGCCGCCTCTGTGCCTTTTGGAGAAACATTTTATAATTTAATTGAAGAGTATGAAGAAAGAAAAAGTCCAGAATCAATTCTTGTAAAAGATGCAGATAACTTGGAGTGGATACTTTCTTTGAAAGAAGAAATTGATACTGGTAATACAAGAGCGTTAACTTGGATTGATTCTGCAATAAAAAGATTAAAAACAGATACCGCTAAAACAATAGCCAAGGAAATAATGAAGACAGATTCAAATGATTGGTGGTATGACAAGAAAAGTCAAAAGAGTAATTGGTGGGTAAATAGAAACAAAAAATAAAATGTCACTTTCAAAGGAAGAAAGATTTGAAAAGATGAAAGAAATTAGAGATGAACTTCTTTCTTTTAAAGAATCTCCTTTGTATGAATATAGGATAAAAAATAAATATTTTCCTGTAGTAGGAGAAGGAAGTCATTTTGCAAGTGTAATGTTTATAGGCGAGGCTCCGGGAAAAAATGAAGCTGAAACAGCAAGACCTTTTTGTGGAAGGTCAGGAAAATTTTTAGATGAAATGCTATCTTCTATAAATTTGAAAAGGGAAGATGTTTATATAACAAATGTTGTTAAAGACAGACCCCCAGAAAATAGAGATCCGTCCCCCCAAGAAATAAGACTCTATTCCTCTTTTTTAGATAGACAGATAGACATAATACAACCAAAAGTAATAGCTACTCTAGGTAGATTTTCTATGGTTTATATAATAGAAAAGTTTGGAATAAAAGAGAAATATTCAATAACAGAAGCTCATGGAAAAGAGTTCGTAGGTCAGTGGGGTTATGGAAAAGTTTCTATTGTTCCTTTGTATCATCCAGCTGTAGCACTGTATAATGGTAAGAACAAAGAAAGTTTATTAAAAGATTTTCAAATACTTAAAAAATATATTTAAAACTTATGTGGATATTATTTGCAATTTTATCAGCTGTTTTTGCTTCTCTTGTTGCTATTTTTGGAAAAATAGGATTAAAAGATATTGATTCAACTTTGGCGACAACAATTCGTTCTGTTGTAATGGCTTTGTTTCTAATATTGGTTTCTTTTTCACTTAAAAAATTTAATGGTTTTTCTACAGACTTTTTTGGGTCAAGAGAGTTTTTGTTTATTGTTTTTTCTGGAGTTGCAGGAGCTTTATCTTGGCTTTTCTATTTTTTTGCTCTAAAAAATGGGGATGCAACAACTGTTTCTGCTATAGATAGGTTAAGTATTGTTTTTGTAGCAATTTTGGCTGGACTATTTTTGTCAGAAGGGTTTACTGTTTATAAAATAGTCGGAGTTGCTATGATTGCAACTGGAGCCTTTTTGACTATTTTGAAATAAAATTTTTAAACAAACTCTTTTTCATTGATATAATTTTGGAGCACGCGTATTTTTCTGCTGAAAAATCGCTCGGTCTCGTCTACCCGACTGCGAAGTCTCCAAAATCATATCAACTCAACGAGTTTGTTTTTTTGTACACGATAATCTTCCAAAAAGGCTTATTTTATGTAAATATAATCTATATATGAAATCTGAAGAAATACGAAAGCGGTTTTTAAAATTTTTCGAAAATAGAGGACATGCCATAATTCCTTCATATTCACTTGTACCAGAAAATGATCCTTCTGTCCTTTTTACTACTGCCGGTATGCAACCTCTAGCCCCATATCTTTTAGGTGAAAAACATCCAAAAGGAACTCGTCTGGCTAATATTCAAAAGTGTGTTAGGACGGGGGATATAGACGAAATAGGAGACAATACTCACGCTACTTTCTTTGAGATGATGGGAAACTGGTCTTTGGGGGATTATTTCAAAAAAGAGGCCATAGAATGGAGTTTTGAGTTTCTAACTTCAAAAGAAGAAGGTCTAGAGCTTGATCCTAGAAGGCTTTATGTTACTTGCTTTGAAGGGGATGAAAATGCTCCAAGAGATGAAGAGTCTTACAAAATCTGGAAAGAAATTTTTGAAAAAAATAATATAGAAGGAGAAAGAATTTATTTTAGGCCAGCAGATAAAAACTGGTGGTCTCCGGGAGACAATGGTCCTTGTGGTCCAGATACAGAAATGTTTTATGATCTTACAGGAAAACTTACAGAGGGTATGACTTTGGAAGAGTACCTAAAAGCAGATGATGAACAAAGAGTTGTTGAGATCTGGAATGATGTTTTTATGGAGTATGTCAAAAAAGACGGAAAGGTTATTGGAAAATTGGAAAATAAAAATGTAGATACTGGTTCTGGTTTTGAAAGAGTTGTTGCTGTGATGCAAGGTAGAGATAATATTTTCGATACAGATTTGTTTGAGCCGATAATGGAAACTACAAAAGAGATATCAGATAATTTAAAATCTCAGAGAATTATTTCTGATCACATGAGAGCTTCGGTATTTATGATTTCAGATGGAGTTTTGCCAAGTAACACAGATCAAGGGTATATCTTGCGAAGACTTATAAGAAGAGCTGTATTTAATACAAAAGATAGGAAATTAGAAAAAATAGAAATAGAAAAAATTGTAGATTCTATTGTTTCTGTGTATGGGAATGTTTATCAAAATATAAAAGAAAAAAGAGAAGAGATTGTTGATGTAATAAATAAAGAATCAGAAAAGTTTGATAAAACTCTTAATAAAGGTTTGCTTCAGTTTAATAAGGCAGTAGATTTTATTGTAGAGAATAAAAACAGTTTAAATGGTGAGCATTATGATTTAGCTGAACATTTAGAAAAAAATAAATTTTTGCCAGGAGAAGTTGTTTTTGATCTTTATCAAACCTATGGTTTTCCTCCTGAATTAACTAAAGAAATTGCACTCAAGAAAAATATATTGATTGCAGAAAACGAATTTAACGATTTATTCAAAAAGCATCAAGAGCTTTCTCGTGCTGGGGCAGAACAAAAATTCAAAGGGGGACTGGGTGGACACGGAGAAATGGAAACAAAATACCACACAGCTACACATTTGCTCCACCAAGCTCTTAGGGATGTTTTGGGTGACCATGTCTCACAAAAAGGAAGCAACATAACAGCCGAAAGACTTCGTTTTGATTTTTCTCATCCTGAAAAAATGACAGATGAACAAAAACAAAAAGTAGAGGAAATTGTAAATCAGAAAATAAAAGAAAATCTGCCCGTAAATAGAGTTGTTATGAAAAAAGAAGATGCTGAAAAAACTGGAGCACTACATTTTTTCAATGATACTTATGGAGATGAAGTCAGCGTTTATTTCATAGGAGATTCTATAGATACTGCTTATTCAAAAGAATTTTGTGGTGGTCCACATGTAGAAAATACGGGCGTTTTGGGAAAATTTAAAATTTCCAAAGAGGAGGGGATTTCCACAGGAGTAAGAAGAATTAAAGCTGTGTTACAATAAAGTCATGTTTCTTAAAAGTCTTTTTAGTAAAAAAGATGAAATATCCCTACTTATAGATATAGGTAATGGAAGCATTTCTGTTGCTTCTGCTATTTACAAAGGTAACAGCTCTCCTTATATTTTAACCAACACTGTTTTTCCTATTTCAATTGGTTTAGATTCTGATATAGAAACAATAATTTCCCATTTTGAAAAAATGTTGAACAGGGTTGTTGTAGAGTCAATCAAGAAAACTTTTACAAGTCAGTATTTTAACAAAAAGAAACACAACAAAAGAGTAGACAATGTATTGGTTTCTTTTTCTTCTCCTTGGTTTTTATCTAAAACAAAAGAAATAAAGATAAACCAAGAAAAAGAATTTTTGATTACTGAAAATTTTTTGAAAAGTGTTTTGGAAAAAGAATCAGAAGTTTTTATAAAAGAAGTTTCAGAATCTGATGATTTTTTCCATAAAGGAGATAACTCTTATGTAGAAAAAGCTATAACTAGGACAAAAGTAAACGGGTATTTTGTAGAAAAAAGTATAGGCAAAAAAACCAAAAATCTAGAATTAAGTGTTTACATGAGTCTCGTTCTAGATCAGATGGTTTCTAGTGTCAGAAAAATAATAAAAACCCATACACATTTGGACGATAATGATATTTATATACACACTTTTCCTTTTGTTTCATTTAATGTTTTAGGTTTTCTTTATCCAAAAACAATCAATTATATTTTAATGGATATAACTTCAGAGATGACTTGTTTTGCTTTAGTTAGAAATGGAACAATAGTATCAA
Organism: uncultured Candidatus Saccharibacteria bacterium; assembly: GCA_964551495.1. Lineage (GTDB taxonomy): Bacteria > Patescibacteriota > Minisyncoccia > Phycocordibacterales > DATDWN01 > JBAYWK01. The sequence goes on along the minus strand of CAZKCA010000002.1, from coordinate 70,337 downwards.
CATCTTCTTTTCCTATTGGTAGAAATTTTATTATAAAACAGATAGCCAAGGTTTTTGGTGTTTCTTTTGAAATAGCAGAATCTTTTATGCATATGTTTAATAAAAAGAAAACCGATACCAATATGACAGAAAGAATGGTTGATATATTTTCTGATGTAGAAAAAGAATGGGCCATATATTTAGAAGATTCACTTATGAAATTATCACCAGAAATGCTTTTGCCCACAACTCTATATATAACTTCGGAAGAAGATGTTGCTCCTATATATATGGATTTTTTTAATTTATCGAAAAGTGATAGTACCGCAAGTTTTAGAAAAAATTTAAACAAGATAGGTTTATCTAAGGATTTATTAAATAGATTAGTCAGTTTTAAATCAGATGCCAAACATAGTGAATTTATTGCTATACTGTCTTTGTTCCATAAGTACACTATTCACAGGTAGTTTTCTTTTCAATTGGCAAATAATGAGTTAAAATTTCATAAGAAATATGAAAAACGAATCAAATAAAAAAAATCTAGTTCAAGATGTTTTGCCATCAAAAAGATCTATACGAAACATAGAGTTACCAAATAGATCTAGAAGATCTTCTATATCAAATGATGTTTCTAGGGTTAGCACAAAAGATGATTATGATGAGCAGGAGTTTTCTAGGCCAGTTTCAATAAAAAAAGATGTTGATGTAAACACACCTGTTAAGCCTTCTAAACAATCAGAAACAAAAGAAAACACCTATCATTATGAATATGAAGATGAAGTAAAAAAACCAAGCAAAAAAATACTGTATGTTGCTGTTATTGTTGCTATCCTAATTATAGGATTTGCTATTTCAGCATTATTTAAACAAGCTGTTATAACAATAACTCCTCATAGTCAGGTTGTGGCTTTGGATTCATCTTTTACAGCACGAAAGGATGCTGTAGGAACAACTTTGGGTTTTCAAATAGTAAGTGTTTCTAAAGAGGTCTCTAAAGAGGTTTCCGCTTCTGGTTCAGAAAATGTCAGTGTTAAGGCTAAAGGAACAATAACTGTTTTTAATAACACAGCCGAATCGCAAAGACTCATTGCTACTACAAGATTTGAAACACCAGAAGGTCTAGTTTATAGGATCCCAAATGCAATAACAGTTCCCGCCAGAACAGTAAAAGATGGTAAAACAGTTCCCGGAAGTATTGATACTCAAGTAGAAGCTGACCAGACTGGGGACAGATATAACATAGGACTTAAAGATTTTACTGTTCCTGGCTTTAAAGGTACTGCTAAATATGAGCAAGTATATGCTCGCTCAAAAACTGATATGACAGGTGGTTTTGTTGGAGAGAGGAGGGTTGTATCTGAAGAGAATCTTGGAACAGCAAGTAAAGAATTAGAAGAAGAACTAAAAAATCTACTTTCTTCTGAAATAGAAGGTCAAATACCTGCTAATTTTGTGATGTATAAAAACAGTGTAAATTATTCTTTTTCTTCGCCGACTCAAGTGGGCGGATCAGGAGATAAAGCTATAATTAATAAAAAAGCCACAGCAACAGCATTTATTTTTGATAGAGTTACTCTTACAAGAGAAATTATTGAGGCAACTTCTCCAAATATTGCTGATCAGAATATTAAAATTTCTAACTTGGATGAGCTCAACTTTTCATTTACAGGAAATATCTCTGATATACAAAATACAGGCAATTTAAGCTTTAAATTAGAAGGACAACCTCAATTAGTCTGGCTTTTTGACCAGAATTCTCTAGTATCGGAAATAACAGGTTTATCAAAAAATGATGTAAAGGAGGCTATATCAAGGTATCCAGCCATAAAAGAAGCCACTATAGAGATCAAACCTTTTTGGTTTATGTCTGTACCTAAAAATGAAGAAAAGGTCAAACTTGTAAATACCCTAGAGATTTAGCCAAATAAAGACTTGACTAACTAGGCTCTATTCTGCTAGTATGTAACCCATTGATTAAATTGTAATGCAAGAACAGAATAAAAAAGATATTTCAATATCTGGGGTTGTTACTGAGGCTTTGCCGAACACATTTTTCAAGGTGAAGCGTGATGATAATGGCGAAGAGATGTTGACCTATCTTTCAGGTAAAATGCGCTTGCATAGAATCCGTGTCCTTGTTGGGGATAAGGTTATAGTGGAAATAGATCCTTACGGAGGAAAGGGTAGAATAGTTAAAAGAGTATAAAATGAAAGTAAAATCTTCAGTTAAAAAAATTTGTCCAAAGTGTCAGGTAGTCCGAAGAAAGGGCTATGTTTATGTTGTATGTAAAGCTAACGCAAGACACAAACAGAGACAAGGTTAAAATTATGCGTATACTAGGAATAACAATACCAGAAGAAAAAAGAATTGAAATTGGCCTAACTATCCTTTATGGTATAGGTCGTCCTTTGGCTCAAAAAATACTAAAAGAAGCTAAAGTTCCTTTTGATAAGAAATCAAAAGACCTGACTATAGACGAAGAAAATGCTATTAGGAAAATTGTTGAAAATCACAAGATTGAAGGTGATTTGAAAAGAGAGGTGGCTGGTAATATAAAAAGATTAAAAGATATTAGTTCATATAGAGGTTCTAGGCACCAAAGAGGTTTGCCTTCTAGAGGACAAAGAACAAAAACAAATTCTCGTACTCGTAGAGGTAATGTTAGAAAGACTATGGGAACTGGAAGAAAGGCGGCTGATAAGAAATAATAAATAATATGGGAAAGAAAAGAATCGTAACTACAGGAGGAACAAGCGAAGGAGAGGTATTAAAACCTTCTTCAGTTGTTGCTGTGTCTAAAAGAAAGGCGGATACTGGTCTTCTTTTTGTTCAGTCTACTTATAACAATACTAAGATTGTTTTAACTGACAATAAAGGTAATGTTTTAGCTACTTCTTCATCTGGTTCAATAGGATTTAAAGGTGCTAAAAAAGGAACTCCTTTTGCTGCAGCCAAAGTTGGGGAAATTATCGGAACAAAGGCTTCTGCTATGGGTATGAAGGAAGTAGCTGTCTTTGTAAAAGGAGTAGGATCTGGGAGAGAATCAGGAATTAGAGGTTTTATATCTAAAGGAGTTAATCTAACTTCTATAAAAGATATGACAGCGGTTCCTCATAACGGTCCAAAACCTAAAAAACCAAGAAGAGTATAATTTTATAATTTATGAAAATAGGTCCAAAATATAAAATAGCAAGAAGATTAGGAGCACCTGTATTTGAGAAAACTCAAACACAAAAGTACGTGCTTAGAAGCGAAAGAAAAAAAGTTAGAATGACTAAGCCAAAATCTGAGTTTGGTCTTCAGCTTAATGAAAAACAAAAAGCTAGATTTACATATGCAGTTTCAGAAAAACAGTTCCGTAACTATGTTAAAGAGGCTTTGTCTAAAAAAAGTAATCATCCAGCACAAATTCTTTTTGGGATACTTGAATCTAGATTAGATAATGTTATTGCTAGGATAGGTCTTTCTTCTACAAGACTAGGGGCTAGACAAATGGTTTCTCATGGTCATATTATGGTTAACAACAAAAGAACAACTATTCCTTCAAGAAAAATAAAAACAGGAGACGTTATATCTATAAGACCTGCTTCTATAAACAAACCTCTTTTTGCTAAAGTAGATGAAACTATAAAAAATGTATCTACTCCTTCTTGGATAAAATTTGATATAAACAAGAAAACTGCTGAGATAGTAGGTAGTCCACAGCTCGCTGGTTCTGATGTAATGTTTGATTTAAATGCTGTTATTGAGTTTTATAGTAGATAATCATTGATTTTATTGGATAAATAGTGTATAATTTACAAGTTAAATTTAAATAAAATAATAAATTTATGTCTGACTCAATAGTATTACCATCAAAACCACAAATAATATCAGAAGATAATTTCAGTGGCCACTATGAAATAGATGGTCTTTATCCTGGCTACGGAAACACTTTAGGTAATTCTCTTAGAAGAATAATTCTTTCTTCGTTGCCGGGTTCTGCTATAACTTCTGTTAAAATTTCAGGAGTAGAGCATGAGTTTTCTACAATATCTGGTGTTAAAGAAGACGCCATAACTATTCTTCTAAATTTGAAGAAAGTAAGAATAAGACTTGTTGGAGATGAGTCTCAAAAATTAACTCTAAAAGTTAAAGGAGTAAAAGAGGTAACAGCTGGAGACATAAAAGTACCTGGAGGGGTTGAAATACTTAATCCTGAATTGGTTATCGCAAATCTTACAGATAAAAATGCTGAATTAGATATGGAAATTACAGCTGAAACAGGACTTGGTTTTGTTCCAAAGGATGTTTTGCAAAAAAACAGAGTTGATATAGGAAGTATAGCTTTGGATGCTATATTTACTCCTGTTAGAAGAGTTAGTTATGAAGTTGAAAATATGCGTGTTGGTGATAGAACAGATTTCAATAGGTTGAAAATTTTCATAGAAACTGATGGAACAATCACTCCTAGAGAGGCTTTGGAAAGATCTATAGAAATAATGATAAATCAACTTAAAGCGATTGTAGGTTTTAAGGAGGAGGATGTTATTCTTTCATCAAGTGAATCAAAAGATTTGGACTTTTCTGAAAAAAATGATAGTGTAGACGACGATGTTTTGAAGACAAGAATTGAGAGTCTAGATCTTTCTTCAAGAACATTGAATGCTCTTTCTAACGCCAATATAAGAACAATAGGAGGATTGGCTAGAAAAAGAGAAAAAGACATTCTAGAAATAGAAGGTCTTGGAGCAAAAGGACTTACAGAAATCAAGTCAGTTCTAGAAGCTTTCAATATAACACTGAAATAAAAAAGAGAGATGAGGCACCACAATGCAAACAGAAAATTTGGTAGAGTAAGAAAAGTTAGAAATGCACTTCTAAAGTCTTTAGCTTTGGCGTTGGTTACAAACAACAAAATAAAGACAACAGATGCAAAGGCTCGTGAACTAAGACCTTATGTAGAAAAAATGGTTACTCAAGGAAGAAAAAATAATCTAACTTCAATGAGACTTTTGGCAGCCAAAATTGGTCCTGCAGGTGCAAAAAAGATAATAAAAGAAATATCTCCTAAATATGCAGAAAGGGTTGGTGGTTATACTAGAATCACTAAACTTCCTCAGAGACTTTCAGATGGAAGTAAAATGGCAGTAATAGAATTTGTATAAAAGATATGAAATACGTATTAGATGCAGAAAACAAAAGAGTTGGAAGAATCGCTACACAAGCAGCGGTTTATCTAATGGGTAAAAATAATCCTGATTTTAAAAGGAATGCTATTCCTAATGTCACAGTTGAAATAAAAAACACTTCAAAAGCTTTGATAGACGAAAAGAAAATGGATCAAAAAAAATATAGTAGATACTCAGGATATCCAGGAGGGTTGAAACAACCAACAATGAAGCAGGTTGTAGAAAAGAAAGGATATAGTGAAATTTTTAAAAATGCTGTTTGGGGGATGCTTCCTAAAAACAAACTAAGATCAAAAATGATCCTTAACCTTAAGATTTCAGAATAAATATTATGGAAGATAAAAATACAAAATATACAGGAGCCGTTGGAAGAAGAAAGACATCTGTTGCCAGAGTTAGAATTTCTCCTTCTTCAAAAACAACCATTTCAGTAAATGATAAAGATATAAAAGACTATTTTCCTACAAGTGAGATGGAACTTATCTCTAAAATGCCTCTTACAAAAGTAGATGAAAGATTTAAAATAACAGCCAAAATAGTAGGTGGGGGTATTCACTCACAATCAGAGGCACTAAGACACGGTATAGCAAGAGCCATCGTTAAATTTAATGCAGATTTTAGAAAAACTCTAAAAGGAGAAGGTTTTCTAAAGAGAGATGGAAGAATGAAAGAGAGAAGAAAATTCGGTCTAAAGAAGGCAAGAAAGGCTCCACAGTGGAGTAAGAGATAGTTTTACTGTCTATTCGGTAGTCTGTAATTATTTCAAATTACGTTAGTCTTCCGCAGTCGAGTACTAAGCTTTGCTTCAGTGCTTCGGCAATAAGGCTCCACAGTGGTCAAAACGTTAATTAAAAAATCTCCTTCGGGAGATTTTTGGTTTATATTTATCATTAAATCTCTTTTTCAGTATAGTATTTTTGGAGCACGCATAAATTTCTGCTGAAATTTTGCTCGGTCTCGCGCCGTCGCGCTTGCGAAGTCTCCAAAAATACCATACCTCAATAAGATTTAATTGTTTGAAAATTTAGTAACTTTTGGTAGTATTCTTTCTATGAACGACGATCTAAAAAAAGAAGAAGAGATATCTCAAGATGAGATAGAAGAAACAGAAATTGACTCTGATGATGTTGTGTTTGAAGAAAACACAGAAGTTACTTCTGTTGATGCAAATGCAAAACTGGCAAAGCTTAAAAAGCGCATAAAAGAGCTTGAAAAAGAAAAAGCTGACCTTTTGAACAATTGGCAAAGAGACAAAGCTGACTTTATAAATGCTAGAAAACAAGACGCTTCAGAACGAGATAATTTTATAAAATTTGCTAAAGAAGATATTGTAAATGAACTTATTCCAGTATTAGACTCTTTTGAGTCTGCCTTTAAAAATAAAGAAGCTTGGGAAAAAGTAGATAAAAACTGGCGTGTGGGAGTAGAGTATATTCACTCACAACTTTTAAATGTTTTAGTAAATCATGGAGTATCTCAAATAAATCCAATAGGAGAGATTTTTGATCCAAATAGAGACGAAGCCATAGAAAATGTAGAAGTAGATAAAAAAGAAGACGACCATAAGGTAGTGGAAGTCTTAAGTCTTGGTTACAAACTAAATGATAAAATAATTCGTCCTCCAAAGGTAAAAGTAGGGGAGTTTAAGAAATAGAAAAGCGACCTATTGGCCGCTTTTGGTATTCTCCTCAAAAAAATCAATAAAACATTCTGCTTCACTTATTAGAGAATCTAATTTGCTTGAAGTGATGGTTGGTTCATGAGCTTTTTTGATATAAGGTTCAAAACCTAGTAACTTTGCTAAGTTGTTAATAATACCTGCCCACCCGTAGTTTAATGTGTACTCGTGAGTATCATCAAGAGCTGAATATTGAGGTATAGATTCTTGGAATATTTTTTGATCACTCCAACCTTGTGTTAAAATTGCAAGTAAAGCCTCAATATCTTTCAATCTCTTTTTCAGAGCCATTTCGGACCTCCATTATTAATTATATCACATTTTGATATTATAATCAACTACACAATAGGGAAGTCTTTGGTATAATTTACTTGTTAACTATTATGAAAATAACAACTCCTAGAGGCAATCTAATAGAAAAAGTTTTGAGGGACAAGGATGGAAGACTTGTCAGGGCCTCTTTTTGTGTGTACCAAGAATCCGGGAGAGTAAAAGCTAGACTTTTAAATGTGGTTTACTTAGATGAAAGTTTGGAAAATAAAGAAGTTTTGTGTCTTGAGACACTTAAAGATAATTTTGAGTTTGAGGTAGAAAAAGAAAAAGATCATAAAATACTTTCTCCATATTTTGATTTTAATATTCTATCTTTCTTAGGTTCAAAACCTCGCGCTCCATCCTATAAGATCAGCTAAATGTAAACAATTCAAAACGTCCTCGGTTTTTGTGAAATAAAGCACTCAAAGCTGGCCTCTCGCCAAACTCGCTACGCTCAGACAGTGTCTCCGGCTGGCGCTTCTCGCTTTTATTTCAGCCAAAAACCTGCGAATGTTTTGAATTATTTAATTTATCTACTTAAATTATTCGATCTTAAAAATTTGTTATCAATAAATCACGTCGAAGTCGTACCTTTTGTGGAGACTTCGCAAGTGCGACGGCACGAGACCGAGCAAAATTTCAGCAGAAATTTATGCGTGCTCCACAAAAGGTATGGCAAGGCAAGGATTTATTGATTCCTAACTTAATCTAAAAACTATGTCTAAAATAATTGGAATTGATCTTGGAACAACAAACTCGGCTGTGGCAGTTATGGAAGTTGGACAGCCAAAAATATTGGAAAATGCAGAAGGCGCTAGAACTACCCCTTCTATTGTTGCTGTATCAAAAACAGGAGAAAGACTTGTAGGCCTTTTGGCTAAAAGGCAAGCAGTAACAAATCCAAAAAACACAATTTTTGGAATAAAAAGATTTATCGGACATCAATTTGAAGATGCTCCAGTCCAAAAAGATAAAGGTATTGTGCCTTACGAAATGATAAAAGCTTCAAATGGTGGAGTAAAAGTAAAAATGAATGATAAGGAATATACTCCGGAAGAAATTTCTGCCATGATTATTTCTAAAATCAAAGCAGATGTTGAAGCTAAAATCGGTGAAAAAGTTACAGAAGCGATTATTACAGTACCCGCATACTTTAACGACTCTCAAAGACAAGCCACAAAAGACGCCGGAGCCATCGCTGGCCTAGATGTAAAAAGAATTATAAACGAACCTACTGCAGCGGCTCTTGCGTATGGATTTGATAAAAACAGAAAAGATGAAAAGATAGTCGTTTTTGACTTTGGAGGTGGAACTTTTGATGTTTCTGTTTTGGAGGTTGATGTGGACGAAGTTGGTGGAGATATCAAAGTAAAATCTACAGATGGAGACAGTCACTTGGGAGGAAAAGATATTGATCAGAAAATAATAAACTACCTTGCTGATGAATTTAAAAAAGAAAATGGAATTGATTTAAGATCTGATAACTTGGCTTTGCAAAGGTTAGATGAAGCAGCTGAGAAGGCAAAGATTGAGCTTTCTTCTGCAGTTGAGACAGAGGTAAATATTCCTTTCATTACATCTGACGCTTCTGGACCAAAACACCTTCTTATAAAGCTTACAAGGGCTAAATTAGAGGAACTTACAGAAGAATTCATAGATAGGGCTATGTCTATCACAAAGAGAGCTATGGAGGCTTCTGGCTTCTCTGTGGGTGATATAAATGAAGTTATACTGGTTGGAGGACAAACAAGAATGCCAAAAATGGTAGAAAGAGTTAAAGAATATTTTGGAAAAGAACCAAACAAGTCTATTAACCCAGATGAAGTTGTTGCTCTAGGCGCTGCTATTCAAGGGGGTATTATGTCAGGGGACGTCAAAGATGTTTTGCTTTTGGATGTTATTCCACTTTCTCTTGGTATAGAAACAATGGGAGGAGTTGCAACACATCTTATTGAAAGAAATACAACAATCCCAGCTTCTAAATCTCAAGTGTTCTCTACTGCAGCAGATAATCAAACTTCTGTAGAGATTCATATAGTCCAAGGTGAAAGAGCAATGGCAAGTGATAACAAATCTCTTGGAAGATTTATCCTAGACGGTATTCCGCCAGCTCCTCGTGGTATGCCACAAGTTGAAGTTACTTTTGATGTAGATGCAAATGGAATTCTTTCTGTTAAAGCAAAAGATAAAGCGACAGGAAAAGAACAATCCATCAGGATAGAGGCTCGTTCTGGTTTGTCTAAAGAAGATATTGAGAAAATGCAAAAAGATGCAGAAGCTCATGCTACAGAAGATAAAAAGAAGAAAGACTTGGCAGAGGTCAAAAACTTGGCTGAACAGCTTATATACACATCTGAGAAGTCTTTGAAAGATGCAGGAGATAAAGTACCAGCAGATCTAAAAACTTCTATAGAAACAAAAGTAGCGGATTTGAAGAAAGCTAAAGAAGGTGAAGATTTGGAAACTATAAAGAAAGCCACAGAAACACTTTCATCTGAAATATCAAAAATCGGTGAAATCCTAAACAAGCAAACTCAAGAGAATTCTTCTGAGAATAAAGCAGAAGAGAATAAAGAGGGGAATGTAAGGGATGCGGAGTTTGAAGAAAAAAAGAATGAAGATCAGAAGTAAGGATTACTAAATTTTTGATAAATGAAATCTCTTTCTCGGCACTGTATTTTTGGAGCACGCATAAATTTCTGCTGAAATTTTGCTCGGTCTCGCGCCGTCGCGCTTGCGAAGTCTCCAAAAATACAGTGCCTCAACGAGATTTCATTTAAACTCAATTATTTTTTTGTTAGAATTATTTTGATCTAAAGTTGGAAGTTGGATAAAAGAAAAAGCCAGCGGTGGTTACCGTGGCTTTTGTAGGAAATCCTAGATTCAAATTATCATTTCACTGTCGTGGGGATTTGAACTATAGTTTGATCTGGTTGGCAAGTCTGTGTGAGGTTTCCTTTCGTTTGCTCTTATGATCTGAGCAGAATAAGAACGATATCGTGTTCTTACAATAAAGTTATTAAGATTGATTTGTTCCCACCCCTTATCTTTTAAAAGTTCCTGTGCCTTTTCTATAGATTCAAATTCACCAAATTCAATGGTTCTATTTCTATCCAAAATGATTGTGAACATTTTTCCTCCAGACCAAACATTACCAGAAAATTGGCTCTAGTCAAGTATACTAATCAACCAAAAAAACTATAATAAAAATATGTCAAAAGATTACTATGAAGTATTGGGAGTCCCAAAAAAGGCTTCCAAAGATGAAATAAAAAAAGCCTTCAGAACTTTGGCTCATAAGTATCATCCGGATAAAAAAGATGGAGATGATGCTAAATTCAAAGAAGTAAATGAGGCTTATTCTGTCCTGTCTGATGATAAGAAAAGAGCAGAATACGATGCTTATGGTAGGACTTTTGCTGGCGGAGGAGGTCCAGGGGCTGGCCAAGGCTTCGGTGGATTTGGAGGTTTTGACTTTTCTGGGTTCAATCAGGGAAGTGCGGGAGGCTTTGAGTTTGATCTAGGAGACATATTCGGAGATGTGTTTGGTGGCGGAAGAAGACAGAAAGTAAAAAGAGGAAGAGATATTTCTATTGACCTAGAAGTTTCTTTTGAAGAATCTATTTTTGGAGTTGAAAGAAAAATTCTTCTAAACAAAGCTTCTGAATGTGGTCATTGTTCTGGTACAGGAGCAGAAAAAGGTTCTGAGATGGTTACTTGTACTACTTGTAATGGAAATGGAAGCATACGTGAAGTAAAACAATCTTTCTTTGGTAGTTTTGAAAATATTGTCACTTGTTCTACTTGTGGAGGATCTGGGAAGGTTCCAAAGACTAAGTGTTCTGTATGTAAAGGTGCAGGTATAAACAAAAAAGAAAGTGAAATTAAAGTCCATATTCCAGCTGGTATAGAAAATGGAGAGATGATCCGTCTTTCTGGTGCAGGAGAGGCAATATCTCATGGACAACCAGGGGACTTGTATATAAAGATTTATGTCAAAAAACATTCTACTTTCAAGAAAGTTGGAGAAAATCTTGTGATGGATTTGGGTGTAAAACTTTCAGATGCTTTGCTTGGTGCAGAGTATAGTATCAAAACACTAGATGGTGATATTTCTCTAAAAATTCCAGAGGGTATTTCTCACGGAGAAATCTTGAAGATAAAAAATAAAGGTGTACCTTATGACAAAAACAGACGAGGGGACATATTGGTAAATATAAAGATTGTTCTTCCAAACAAACTTTCCAAAAGTGCAAAGAAAATAGTAGAGGAGTTAAGAAAAGAGGGGGTATAACCTCCTTTTTTCTTTTTGTTTTGTCTGTATAATATATTTATATGTTCTCAAATCTTTTAAATGGTTCTTTTGTTTCAACTGATATAATCGCTTTATTAGTTTTATTCATTATATTTTTTTCTTACGCTCTTTACTTTGGAAAGAACAGAATGATTTCTCTTATTCTTTCTTTCTATCCAGCACTTTATCTTTTTAGTAGTTTTCCTTTTACAGATAAACTTTTGTTTATGGATGGGGGTGTAGCTTTGCTTATAAATAAAGTGGTCTTATTTCTAATATTCCTAATACCACTAGATATAATAATTGGCAGGTATGTTTCTTCTGTTGGATATGGCGGGTCAAAATATCTGAAAATCATAGCTTACTCACTTGCTTTAGTTGTCTTGGTATTAGTCTTTAGCTATTCTGTTGTGTCACTAGATTCTTTTTACAACTTTGGAAGTAGTGTGGATAACATTTTCTCAAATGATTATATGTTCTGGTTAACTTTGGTTCCTTTGGCTATTCTTTTGTTTTTGTAAAAAATATGTCAAGGATGCCCCTTGACACTTAGTGTAATAGAAAAATCCCATAATCTGGAGCTTCCACGTGGAAGCCCAAATTATGGGATTTCTTTGTCCGCCCCAAGGGGCGGGAAGAACTAGAAGCCAACGCCGGCACCGCCAACGGGCATAATGAAAGACTGTTTTTCTCCGGTAAATCCTCGGAGATATTGAACCCCGAACCGAAAGTCGAAGTTTTTTCCTCCTCGGACGACAATTGTGGCGCCGAAGGTGCCGACAAAAGTGTTCTGCTTGTTAGAGAAACTTCTTGTGGAAGTGTCTCCAAAAGGAAAGTTTGCCGGTACACCGGTGTAACTTTCCGTGATGTTTGAACGGGTTAGCAGAACTCCTGGTCCAGCACCCAGAATAAGTTTGGCTTTTTGGTTGCCGAACCCTTTCTGGAACATTGCTGAGAAGACTCGGCTTCTGTTTTCGGTCCTATAGTTGGCTTGAGGAACTTGCCCCGTATACCACGGAGGAAGGTTATCAAAGCCTCGACTGAAGCTTTGGTCCACAGGGGAGCCGTTGGTAAACCGTAGTCCAAGGCCAAAGCCCTCAGGATTGATGTCGACACCAGCACCCACTTGGGTGCCAAGTCCGCTGATGTTGCTGGAAGAAGATCCACTATCGATGCTACCAGCACCGATAGCATAAAAGGCAACCTTGCGGTTTTCTTGAGCGTTCATGGAGGCGGTCGCGAGTACGATCGCCAAAAGGATTGCAAAGAGCGAGACAAACTTTTTCACCTCGAAGCCTCCGAATCTAAAAGATAGAACAGCAAGGCTGTCTGACTCCACCATAGACTATTTTTTAAAAAAAGTCAAGTTTTCCACAGGTTTACTTTTTGTATTTTTGTGGTCTTCAGTTTTACACAGTTTTACATAGCTATAATTGGCTAACTAGCTAGAAACAATATATAATTTTATTATGGACGAAACTACAAATAATACTTTTAAAAAAAGTAATTTAATAATTTTATTAGTTCTTTTAGTTGTGTTGGTAGGAGGGTTTTTCTTTGTTAAATACTACTTTAACAATAAGCCAGTAGTAGGAGGAGAGCAGGTTTATGTTTCTGACCCAGAAATGGCAGAAGAAAATGCTCGACTAAAGGCAGAACAAGAAACTGTATTATTTGAAGAAAAAGACAAAGCTCCTACTGGGTATCTACTTGGTTTGCCTGTAGAAACAAACCCAGTAGATATAGAGCTGAGCAAGGCAGTAACAAATTTTGCTGGGACAGAGAGAGAAGTGACTTTTGTAAATTATGTCTATTATTCTATTTTATCCAGAAATCAAATAGTAGGTTCTTTTAAAGATTTTTTTTCTAGAGAAGATTATCTCTTAGAAGAAGTCAATGAATCAAAGTATGATTTCCTATCTGCTTCAAAAGAAAACGATCGTTTTTCTATCACTGTTTCTTCTATAGACGGAGGTCTTTCTTATGTAACAATATCCTTAACAATAAAATAACATGAAAAGATTATTAAAAATTTGTTTATTAGCATCAATTTTATTTTTTGCGGGGCTATCATCAGTCAATGCCGAAAATTATTATGACTCTGGAGCACTTATGACTGTTCCCGAGGGTAGTGGGCTAACTGCTATAGGATATGGTTCAGACGACAAGGCTTGTACTTTGTCTATTTTATACGCCCCAGTGAATCCAGATGGAACTATAAATTTTAATTCTATAGGATCTACAAGTATAACTTGTACAAATGGTCCAGGAAATGACCCGGCAAACCCAGGAGCTCCATATCAAACAGGAAGATATGCTGTTGGTTGGACATGGGGAACAAGATCCGGAAGGCCTACTTCTGGAGGTATGGGTAGTGCTAGTCCATATATAGATGATTCACCAGAAAAACCTTGTTATTATCAAGAATATGCAAGTCTTGTTGATATTGGGAATAATAACACCGCAGGATATAAAGGCTGGGAGGATCCTTATATAGGGAGTTGTAGGTTACATGGATATCCATCAATTAGCTCATTAAAAAGAGTTCTAAGAGCCCCTGCTGGAACAGTTATTGTTTCTATTGGTATGTCTTTGGCAAACGATGGAGACGTTGGACCAGTGACAATGGCTACAAGAGTTGGTCCTGTCCCACCAGAACCTATTACTGTAGATTTTTCAGCTACTCCAACATCTATGACACTACCCACAAACTCTACAACACTTACTTGGTCTACAACAGGAAATCCTGAAAGTTGTACAGCTAGTGGAGCTTGGAGTGGGGCAAAAAGTACAGCGGGTGGTTCAGAGGTAAGATCTAGTCTGACTGTTGGAACTTATACATATGGAATAACTTGTACAAAGACTGGTGTTGCGGATTATTACAAAGAAGCCACTGTTGTTGTTACTCAGCCAACTTGTTCTGTTACAAATTTTTATGCTAACCCAAATCCAATAGTTACTTCAAATGCAACTGGTGCTACAACTATATATTCTGATGTAAATTGTGATCACGATGTAAGAAGGGGAAGTACTTCTGGAACACTAGAGGCTCAGCATCTTTCAGGTAGTAGAAGTGTTGCTGTGTCCAATGTTTCCAATGGAACTGTATTTTATTTGCAAAGAAGAGGAGATACAACAGCTGGAGGAACGCTGGCTACTCTTACAGTAAATCTATCTGCTCCAGCTTCTATAGGAGTGACTTTGTCTGCTAGCCCAACATCTATGACATGGCCTTCAAACTCTTCTACACTTACTTGGACAACAACAGGTGCTCCAGATAGTTGTACAGCTAGTGGAGCATGGACTGGGTCTAGGTCTACATCCGGCGGAAGTCAGGGTGTTTCTATTCCTAGCGCAGGGACATATACATACAGTATTACATGTAGCAAAGCAGGTCTTTCTCCTGTTTCTGCAAATGCCACAGTAACAGTTGGGGCAACTTCTCCTATAACTGTGGACCTTTCTGCTTCTAGAACAAATATGACCCTACCTACAAACTCAACAACACTTAGTTGGTCTACAACTGGGAGTCCATCTAGTTGTACAGCTTCTGGTTATTGGTCTGGATCCAAATCAGTACCTAGTGGTTCTGAATTAAGATCTAGTTTAACCGCTGGAACTTATACTTACAATATAATTTGTAGTAAATCTGGGACTGCTGATGTTGTGGATTCTGTTGCTGTCAAAGTAAATCCTAATGCTTGTAACTTTAGTGTCAGCGGATATAACGGTTATAATGCTAGTACAGGTGTGTACACTCCAGAAGTTTACATGAACGGCTACCTTATAATTTATGGTAATTTCGGGACACAATCAGAAATAGACAATGCCTCTATAACTTATAGTCCTAGTGGTTTTAATGTTCCTACAACTTATAGAGGACCAAATCAAATAAACGTTTATCCTCTTTCTGGAACAGGAACTTATACTATAGAAATAAGAAAAGATGCTGGTTGTGCGACTTCCGTATCCGTACCTGTTATATCTTCTCCTACTATAGGATTAACATTTACAGCAACACCTTCTTCTATAACAACCGGAAATAGTTCAAGATTGACATGGTCTACAACGGGAAACCCAACTTCTTGTTATGCGTATAATGGAACTGGGTTTGGTTGGAGCGGATCAAAGAGTGTAAGTGGTGGTTATACAGATGTATCTCCAAGCTCAAATTATACTTTTGGTATAAGGTGTGATAGAGCTGACGCTTCTCCAGCATCTGTAACAAGGTATGCTTCAGTTACTGTCGGAGCTGCCTCAGGTGGTTCTTGTAACCCTGCCACAGTAGGGACAAATCAAATGTATGGTTGTGCTTATACAGGAACTGCATTTAATACTTTAGCTGCTATAAATCCAATAACTGGACCTGTCCTAGCTTCTCCTGTACCAAATACAGCTTCACCTCTGCCGAATGTTGACTGGGGATCTGCTGGTCCAGGAACTTTGACAGATACTTATTCTGTAAGATGGAAAGGAAGATTCAATTTTACAGCTGGAACATATGTATTTACTACGGCGTCAGATGATGGTTCTCGTGCATATTTTGATGATAACAACGATGGTGTTCCAGATAGTGGATATTTGGTAAATGATTGGTCTGACCATGCAATAAGAAGCACCTCAGGTTCTCCTGTTGTATTATCTGCTGGCCAGAGAACTCTTGTTTATGAAATGTATGAAAATGGAGGTGGGGCTGGGTATGGATTGACTTGGCAAAAACAAGGAACAGTTCCTACTGTAACAATAAGTGGTAATCCAACAACAGGTAATGCTCCTCTATCCACAACTATTTCTTGGTCTACAACGGGAAATCCAACTAGTTGTACAGCATCTGGTGGTTGGAGTGGATCAAAATCTGTATTGGGAGGTAGTGAGGATATAAATGGAATAATAAACAATACAACTTATACTTTAACCTGTTCAAATACTGAAGGAGGGGATAGTGACTCTGTAACTATTACTCCTAATACAACTCATAACTTGGAAGTTTTCAAAACTTATGGTGGAACTGTTAAAAGTGTTGATACATTGATAGACTGTGGATCAAATTGTTCTAGAAATTATGCTTCTGGTACTGTTGTTACCTTAACTCCTTATCCAGATTCTTCCGCTTGGAGATTTGTTGGTTGGCAAGGGGATTGTTCTGGTACTGGAAACTGTGTTTTGACAATAAATTCACCTAAAACTGTCACAGCTGTATTTTCTCTCAAGCCTTTGATATACAGGGAGTTCTAAAGGGTAGGGAATTAGTGCATAACTTATAAAACTTGCTAAAAAGCAAGTTTTATTGTTTATATAAAAAAAGATAATAAATGGCTTAAAATATAGGTTTTATAACCCTTTTCAAGGTCCAATTTGTGTGTTTTGCTTTGACAAATAAATCATAAGGTGCTATAATATATACATACTCAGTAATTTACTGAGTTTTCATTTCTCCGAGTAAATTTCAGAATTATAACTTAACAGAAGTCTTATTTTACAATTTACAGTAGTTAGTTTGTTTATGGCTTTGGGAAGTATATCAGGTATTAACAGTCCAGTTACTGTAACCGAAATACCAGAACAAAAGCCTCAGTTAGTGAGAGAAGTTTCAAAGAAGGACGTTGAAAAATTAATGAGTACTGAACAGTATATTAGACAGTACTTCTCAGATATTCCGATTATGATTGAGATTGCTAAATGTGAATCAACATTTAGACATCTAGACTCCAAAGGAGAAGTTCATAGAGGAAAAGTAAATAATGCTGACGTGGGTGTAATGCAAATAAACGAGTATTACCACTTAGAGACAGCAGAAAAAGAGAATTATAATATTTATTCCATAGAAGGTAACACTGCTTATGCAAGAAAATTGTATGAAAAGCAGGGAACTCAGCCTTGGATTTCATCCAAAGCTTGTTGGGGTAAATATGAGTCCGCTCTTGCTATGAATAAATAATATTCACGATAAAAGCCCCGAAAGGGGCTTTTGTTGTGGGTTAGAAAAGAAATGTTATTGCCCAGGCAAGGACAATGAGTGCATAAACGGTTTGTTCGTTGGAAAACATGCCTGTCACCTCCATTTCAGAAAAAACATTATGCTAGCCGCTGTCATTATTGAAAAAACAGCAAGACCAGTCAGACAACCGATCGCCAATTCTTTTAATGTCACCGGCGCCTCCAAACAAAAAATTATCACATTTTTTGAATAAAGAAAAGCCCCGATTAGGGGCTTTGAGTTTGGTGTCATTTACATTGAGGATCTAGTATTCCCATTTTTATAAAATCTTTAGGAAGGGTGAGTATAAGGTCTCCAGATTTTGTCTCTGCTATTTCTTCTTGTTTGTAAAGTTCAACACGGACAAAATCTCCTTTTTTAGGAAATCGAAACTTAAACTCTTTAGGACAATCTACTAAGTTGATTGTAACAACTCGGATACCTTCTTTTCCGTTTTCTTTGGCATATCCTACGTAGTGGTAGGGCCCAATTTGTTCTAATTTAGTTTCCATTATCCAACTTACTTTGTTCTGGTCTTGCCTAAGTGACTTCATAGAAGATTGTACGAAGATCATTAGGGGTATTATTGAAATAATAATTATAACAATCATTAATTTGATATAAGTCGGCCGCCTTTTTCAAATTCCAGGGGATCAAAGTAGTTGTTCTGCATTTCTCCATTCCTCCGAGGACCATACTACCACAGGGTAGGGAGTTTTTCCATTTATTTTTTATTTTCAAGTTTGCATTTAAGGTCTTTATTTACAGAGGGGAATAAATACATTATACGTCGCACAATATATCTTTGGTCACTCTATATAAGAGAGAAAGTTCTTTAAATCTATTAAAATAATTTATTGATCTTTTAAACAATTTGTTCAATGTAATTTGTTTATTTTTATTATGATTATTAGTTTATCGTGTATATTTATCTATTCCCCTAATACGTCAAATATCTTTTATCTCATAAAAAGATTTAGTGACTAATTTTCTATTCCCAATAGGGAAGTCCCCTACCCTTTATTTTAGGTATCAAAAAATAAACACAGCAAAAATATGCTGTGTTTATTTTTTATTGGGCATCTTACTTATTTTATTATTGGTTGTTTGTATTAGTTTGGATATTATTGCAGTCACATTCTCCTTTACCGCAGTGTTCACATTTATTAGTTTTCATTTTTAGTAGTTTATACATCAAACATCTTCCTACTACTCCTGTAATAAACAATATAGTTCCTATAATAAGCGTTAGCCCAGAGAGAAGTCCTGAAAGGCTTGTGCTCCACCATATAAAAAGTAGTCCCAAAACTATTCTAATTGCTCTATCTAAAGAACCAACATTTCTTTTCATATTTTTATTTTTTAACTAATTAAATATGTTTATATTATAACAATTTTTATTAAAAAAGATAAAATAATGAAATTGACTTAATTGCTTTTTTATTATAATCTTTCGCTTAGGAGGGTTTGAGATGTTCTTCATTGTGGTTTTCTTTGTTTTAGTTCTCTGTCTTTTAATGTTAGTAATGATTAGAGATTCTAATTATGATCCGCTGAAAAAGATAACAGAATCTAAGGAAGATCTAAAAAAGATAAAGCTTCTAATCTTGTTTATTAGAAATGAAGCAGAGGTGGATTTTATTATAGGCAATAAACCTTATTTTATCCACGGAGGAGAAGAATATAAATGTCTTGTTAGACTAATTAAAATCTATCATAAAAAACTAAAAAGTATTCATAAGAATATGAACATTAGGAACAAAGAAGGTTTTTATGATAATCATCTGTATTCTATAAGTAAAGTTTTATCTTTTTTTGAAAATATAGAACAGGGTGATTTTGTAAGGTCTTGTTCACTTGAAAAATTCAAGGCCGTAATGGACGCTCTCGACTTTTTATTGAAGGTGAGAAAATGAATCCTGATATGGCCTTAGTGTTAACAGCTCTATTTTGTCTTTTTATAACGGTTCTTGCTTTATACTACGTAGCATTAAAAGATGATAAAGAACAAAACCCTCCCACTTGAAAAAGTAGGGAGGGTTTTATAGTGCAGGTAAATAAGGTAGAGGATCTAAGTATGCTTTTATATCTGCCAGTGGCATTGTTGCCTCCTTACATCCCCTACTGGTTGCATGTTTTTCAATTCTTACTCCTTGGGTAGCATAAAGTCCTAGGTGTAGGTGTGGGCCAGTAGAGTATCCTGTATTACCAGTAAAACCTATTGTATCTCCAGTTCTAACTTCTACCCCAGGAGATACTGATATAACAGAGAGGTGTGCATATATAGTAGAAAGACCATTAGGATGTTTTACCATTACCCATTTACCGAAAGAGTAGCATCCGCGATAAGCATCTGTATTTCCTGTGCCAACTACTACTCCATCTAAAACAGATTTAACCTTTGTTCCAATACTAGCTCTAAAATCTACTCCGTTGTGTGATCCAGAAACATAAAGTCTTTGAGCAGCAACTGTTCTACCAAAAGATTGAGTTATGTAGACATTGTCTAACGGCCAAGATAAAATTCCATTTCTTGGACTAGGGTATCCTGTTGGGTCTATAAATATCTTTAATTGAGACTCATATTCAAATAATTCTTTTTCAAATTGATCCTTTTCTCTTTCTTTTTCTTCAATTAGTGTTCGGTATGCTTGTTCCTGATTTTTTGTCTGATTCAATAAGTTACTTTTTTCTTTTTTATTCTCCTCAATTACTTGTCTTTGGCCAACAAGATCACCTTGATAATTTGTCAGTTCTCTTTTTTGATTAACCAAACTTAAATTTTTGTCTTCCATTTCTTTTTTTATCATGGTTAACTCGTTAGATTGGTTTCTTACTTCATATTGAAGTTTTTTAATTGAATCTAAATCTTCCCAAACTTCAGTTATGCTTTTTCCTGAAAAAACAAGCGAAATTAAACTTAGTTCATCAGCTTGGTTTATTGTTCTTATTGTATTAGCTACAATTTCTCTATTTTTAGATAGTTTGATTCCAGTATTATATATTTCGTTGTTAAGTTGTTCTATGGTTAATTCTGCTCGGTTTATTTTTTGAGTGGTTAAGTTTAAATCAGCACTTATTTTCTTTTGAGTAGTATCTAAACTTTTTATTGCGTTAGATAGTGTTTTAGATTGTTTATTTATTCTATTTACCTCCTCGGTGTATTGTTTTATTTCCTCTTCTATTTCTTGTATTTGTTTTGATCTATCTTCTATTTTATTTTGTAATTCAGAAACAGTATCAGCAAAAGAATACCTGAATCCAAAAAATATTATTAAAATTATAAATGTAAGTACATATTTATTCATTACAAACTTTCTATAGCTTTAGCTACTCTATCTAAGGATTCTTCTTTTCCTAATATATATATCAAAGTAAATGGATCTGGACTTTTTTCTTTTCCTGATAAAGCAAATCTTAAAGGCCATAAAACAGATCCCCTACCCTGTTCTGTGGCATAATCAAATATGATATTTTTTATATCTTCTATATTAGAAAAATTATTTGAATTATTCAAAAGCTCAGAAATTTTTAGTAAATATTTTTTAGTGTCCTCTTTGTTAGACTCCTTCCATATGAGTTTATCAATACTATAGCTTGGTTTATCAAAGAAATACTGTAACTCCCCTTCTTCAATCAGGTTATTTATATCTGACCATTTATCTATTCGGTCAAAAATTATTGAGGAAATTTTTGAAATGAATTCCTTATCTTTTACTAGTTCAAAATTTTTGGTTTTATTATTTTCCAATAATTTATCTTGAATTTCTTTTTGGATCTCTTCTTGTGGAAGTTTTTTCAAAAACTCTTTGTTTATCCAATTTAATTTTTGATCGTTCCATCGTGCTCCAGATCTTTGTATCCCATCTACACTGAATGTTTGTATCAATTCTTCTATTGAGAATATTTCTCTGTCATCTCCTGGATTCCAACCCAAAAGAGCAAGAAAGTTTATCATGGCCTCTGGTAAATAACCTTCTTTTTTATATTCAAGTATATCTTTTGCTCCATCTCTTTTGCCTAATTTCTTTTTTCCATCTGCCGCCATGATTGGTGGAGTTGTTACAAAGTAAGGAGGGTCAATATCTAAAGCCTTATAAAGTGCTAAAAACTTTGGGACGGAAGAGATGAATTCTTGGCCTCTAACAACATGTGTGACACCCATTTCTATATCATCGACTATATGAGCAAAATTATAAGTAGGATAGCCATCACTTTTTATAATAATAAAATCATCCAAAGCATCAGGTCCAGCAGATAGTTCACCCCATACCAAATCTTTCCATTCAGTTTTTTCTATGTCCGATATTTTAAATCTTAAAGGTTGTGAGCCATCCCATTTTGGAGGATTTTCTGGTCTATGATTTCTATACAAAAAAGGTAGTTTATTTTCTTCTGCTTTTTTTCTTAAATTATCCAACTCTTCTGGAGAATATGGATCCGCAAAAGCCAGCCCTTTTTCTATTAATTGTTCGGCATATTTTTTGTATAAATCCAATCTTTCTGATTGAATATAAGAAATTTGATCTTCTTTATCTGGTCCTTTGTCCCAATCAAGTTTTAACCATCGCAAAGACTCTTTTATGTGTTCTATAGACCCAGGTACTTCCCTTTCTTTATCAGTATCTTCTATTCTTAATATAAAATGACCATTATTTTTTTTAGCTAAAAGCCATGCATATAATGCAGTTCTAACACCGCCAACGTGCATAAATCCAGTTGGTGAAGGGGCAAATCTTGTTACAATTTTATTTTTTTCGGACATGGTTATTCTTCGTGCTTTAATCCAATTGATAGTATTTCTTTAGCTATTAGTTTAGCAGCATCTCTTCTAGAAAATTTCTTGGCCGACTCTATCATTTTGTCTTTTTCATTTGGGTTTTGTAAAATTCTATTTATTTCAGCTAGAAGTATATTTGATGTTAGGTTTTTTTCTTCTATAACAACACATCCACCGGCTCTAGCATAAGAGTATGCATTTTTTCTCTGGTGATCTCCATTTGATTTAGTGATAGGTATCAATATACTCGGTTTGGCCCAACTAGCTATTTCAAATATAGTAGATCCAGCCCTAGATACGATTATATCTGAAGCCCCAGCGGCCATTCTAATGGTTAACAAGTCTAAGTAATCATAAGGTCTGTATCTGTCTTTGTTTGGGTTGTTTAAAAGCACAACATCTGCAGTTTCTTTAATTATTTTTATGTTGTTTTTACCTGTTTGATGTATAACTTGATAATTTTTTACCAAATATGGAAGAGCATCTATTATTAGATCATTTATTTTTTGGGCACCTTGGGAGCCTCCTAAGACTAGTATTGTAGGTATTGTTTCGTTTAGTTGTAAGAATTCATGTGAGCCAGTATTTTGGGGTTCCATAATTTCTTTTCTTATTGGATTGCCCGTATAAGCAGTTTTGTTTTTTGGGAAATAATCAACAGATTCTGGATACGAGACAGCTATTCTTTTTGCAAATTTTCCAACCCATGCATTTACTTTACCTGGAACTATATCTGACTCATGGATAACAATTGGTATACCTAATATCCAAGCAGAAAATAACGCCGGAAAACTGGCAAATCCACCTTTTCCAAAAACCACATCAGGATAGATTCTAAAAACAAGCCACAGGGCTTTAAGACTTCCCCAAAATATTTTGAATAGGTCAAAAAAATTCATCAAAGAAAAATATCTTCTTATTTTTCCAGAAGTAACCTTTTTAAATATTATGTCATTTTCATAAAGTAATCCTTCGTTGTAAGGATCTGTAGACATAAAATAAATTTCGGGTTTAACCAATTTATTTTCTTTTACTAAAGAGTGTATTTCTTGGGCTATGGCTATAATCGGATAAAAGTGTCCACCTGATCCTCCTCCTGTGAGCAATATTTTCATTTCTTTTTTGCGTATTTAGAAATATTAAGAATAATACCGACTTGAGCTAAAGCAAAAAATAAAGCTGTTCCTCCATGGCTAATAAAAGGCAAAGGAATACCAGAAACAGGTAGTATTCCAACCATCGAACTTATATTTATAAATGCTTGAGTCATTATCATTATAACAATTCCAGCAGTTAGAAGTCTACTAAAGCTATCAGGTGCATTTATAGATATTTTAAGTCCCCTTAAGGTAAAGAAAATAAATAAAAGTATGATTAAACTGGATCCTATAAAACCGAACTCTTCTCCGGCCACTGCAAATATAGAATCTCCTATTGGTTCTGGTAAGAAATTAAATTTTTGTATACTTTGTCCGAAACCTCTTCCAAACATACCTCCCGAACCTATGGCTATAAGAGACTGTTCTATTTGATAACCACTAGTTTGAATATTTGATCCTGGGTTTATAAAAGTTTCTATTCTTGTTTTTATATATGGTCTAAAATAAGCAATAGTTGCAAGACCGATTATACCTATAATTCCAAATATAATAATATGTCTCCATTTTCCTCCCCCAATTAAAAATATTGATAGAGCTGCTGCGCATATGACTATAAAAGTGTCGGTATCTGGTTGTGAAAGTAAAATTAAACCAACCAAGCAAAGCATTATGAATACAGGAACGAATCCATATGAGATAGTTTCTATTTTGTTTTTAACACTTGAAAGCCAAGCAGAAAGATAAATAATAAAAGCTATTTTTAGTAATTCTGATGGTTGAAAAGATACAAAACCTAAGTATATCCATCTTTTGGCTCCACCATGTTCTACACCTATGCCTGGTATAAAAACAAGTAAAGTAGCTATTATACCAGCCAAAAATATGTAAAAAGCATGTTTTTTCCAAAAAGTATAATTTATATGAGAGGTGGCGAAACAAGCAATAGAGCCCAAAAATAAGCCAAATATAGTCTGATTAAAGGCTACATTGGCATACTTTATCCCGTGTTTTGAAAGTAGTCCTAAGGAGGCTGAGGAGAATATCAAAAATCCACCTAGTACAAGAATAATTACCGATATTAAAAAAGGAATATCAACTTTTATTTTTTTCATTAAAATCTAGCTTATTAAAACCAAGATTGTTCCCGTTATTGCTGACACAACTGAAATAATCCAATATCTCATTACTACTTTTTCTCTAGTCCATCCTATAGCTTCAAAATGGTGATGAAGTGGTGCCACTCTGAAGACTCGATGTTTATTAAAAAACTTGTAAGATATTATTTGAATTATAACGGAAGCAGATGTTGCAACCAGAGGAAAAGCTATAATAATAAGCAGTATTACAGAATTAGTTAGAAATGCTATAACAGCTAAAGTAGTTGTTAAGGCTAACATTCCAGTTTCTCCCATATAAAATCTAGCAGGTGGTATATTAAACCAAAGAAATGCTAAAATGCCCCCAGCCAAAACAGCGCAAAATGCAGCAATATCTATTTGGTTGTTTACAAAAGCAATTATTGAATATGATGTAAATATTGTAACCAATACACCTCCAGAAAGGCCGTCCATTCCGTCTATTACAGAAGTTGAAAAAACAGCCAGCATAACTATTATAAAGAAAGGTATAAACCATAAATATATATCGAACTCTCCCCAGAAAGGAATATGGACCGTTGACATATCTAGTTTAAAATAAAACCACAAAGATATAGCTAGACCAATTATTGTTACTAGTATAATTTTAAATTTTCTATATATTATATTGTCTTTTGCAAAAGCTCCTTTCCCTAAAATATGCATCATATCATCAAACAATCCGATACATGCCGCCAAGATAAGTGTGGACAAAGGAATCAGTGTTTGGCTTCTACTAAAAAAGTTTAATTTTAAAGTTAGGTCTGTTGGAAATATAACTGAAGTTAAGTATATGATTGCTACTGTTAGTAGGACTGAAATCCAAATAATAACACCGCCAATTCGGGGTGTAGAAAGTTCTCCTTTTGTGTTATGAATTCTATTAAAATCTTCAGAGGTTATATCTCCTGTTTCAGTACGTGGATTTTTCTTCCACATTTTATATTTATAGAATATATTAGTGAAAAAAGGAGTAATAAATATACCCAGAAAAAATGTTAAAACAGAAGGTATTACTATTTTCAGTATATCTATCATTGAATACTATTATAGCAAAATATTATCTATACTTAAATATGTTGATAAATCTTCTTTTTTTGAACAAAAATATCGTACCACAAGGCCAAGATAAGTAGTAAATAAATTTTTCTAGAATTATTTTTCTTTTGATTTGTATGTTCTTCTATAATTTCTTTTATATAAGAAATATTCATTTTTTTCTTGATAAAATCATTTTCCAGAATTGTATTATATAATTCGTCTTTATCTTTAGTAAACCAATTTTGGACCGGTGTAGGAAAACCTAACTTTCTTCTATTTCTTGTATTTTCTGGAATGATTTTTTTGAAAGCTTCTCTCAGTAAATACTTAGTTACACCCCTATGCCATTTAAAATTGTCCGGTAAAGTTCTAGCTAGTAGAGCAACTTCTTTATCTAAAAATGGGACCCTTAATTCTAAAGAATTAGCCATTGTCATCTTATCAGCTTTAGCTAGTATATCCCCTATTAGCCAGGTATTTATATCTATGTATTGCATTTGTGTAGATTGGCTCAGTCCAGCTGTATGACTATACAGAGGAAGAATAGAATGATGTTCTCCTGCATCTCCTTTCCAAAGCTTAGCTATTTCTTCTTTTGTAAATACAGAGGCATTTCCTATATACCAGTCAGACAAATTTTTAGAGGCTCTTTTTAAATAATTTTTACCAAAAAATTCAAAAGGTAAAGATATAACAAAATCTAATATTTTTTTTGGTATCCAAGATGCTTTTTTTCTGGCAAAAGGTTCTAAATAAATATTGTAACCCCCAAAAAATTCATCTGATCCTTCCCCAGATAATACAACTGTAACATGTTTTCTTGCTTCTCTTGCCACAAAATACAAACCAATAGCCGATGGATCAGCAACAGGCTCGTCAAAGTGCCATACTGCTTTTGGTAAAATATTAAAGTATTCTTCTGGACCTATAATAATTTCCCTATGATCTGTTTCCAAAAAACTTGATGTTTCTTTGGCTTCATTTCCTTCAGAAAGAGAACTAAATCCAACAGTAAAAGTTTTTATTTTTTTAGTTCCACTTATTTTTTGCATTAGTGTAGCTATGATACTACTATCTATCCCACCAGATAAAAACGACCCTACTGCCACATCTGCTATCATATGGTGGGCCACAGAATCTTCAATTGTTTCTAAAATTTTCTTTTTGGTTTCTTCTTTTTCTAATTTATTATTTTGCTCAAATTCAAATGACCAATATTTTTTTATTTGACTTTCACCTGTTTCTAGATTTATATGCATAAAGTGAGCGGGAGGCAATTTGTATACGTTTTTGAAAAAAGTTTCATTTAGCGGATTATATTGAAAAGATAAATAGTTATATACAGCATTTTCATTTATTTCCACTTTAAAATTATCTATTTCTAAAAAACTTTTTATTTCTGAGGAGAACGCTCTTATTGTGTTTTCTTCTTTTAAATAATACAAAGGTTTAATACCAAAAAAATCTCTAGCTAAAAACAATGTTTTATTTTTTGTGTTATATATGCAAAAAGCAAACATTCCTCTAAGTTTTGTTAATGATGACTCTCCATACAGTCTGTACATTTGAAGAATGACTTCGGTGTCTGTTTTTGTACTAAACAAAACACCCTCTTTGACCAGATCTTCTCTTAATTCTTTGTAGTTATATATTTCACCATTAAAAAATATACATATTTCTCCATCCTCTGAAAAAATAGGTTGCTTGCCTGTAGAAAGATCTATAATAGAAAGTCTTCTCATTCCAAGACCAACCAAATCATCAACAAAAAATCCATCTTGATCTGGTCCTCTATGATGAATACTTTCTGTCATTTTTTTTATAACAGAATCTTTATTTAATACAGATTTATCAATTATTCCAGATATTCCACACATAATTTATAGAGATCTAATGTAATCAAATGTAGCTTCTTTTAATTTGTAAACATCTTTAAACCTACCATCTAAACTGGAGCCTAAAACAACTATAGCAACTGGTCTGCCTATTTCAACATCAAATACTATAGCCAGGTTTCCTCCAGCTAAATTTGTATATCCAGTTTTGGAAAGTATTAAATTTGGTATTTCCCCTACTTGATTGTTTGTGTTGCTAACATTATGACGAACAGTTTCTGAATTTATTGTTTTTTGGCTATATTTTGTAAGTTCTACTATTTCTGGTCTATTTTTTATTATGTAACTTAAAAGTGTAGCCACTTCTTTTGAGGTTCCATATGCTCCAGCTTGATAAGAACTTATATCAAGCCCAGATTCATTTACAAAATACATATTGGCAAGACCTAAATCTTTAGCTTTCTGGTTCATTTTTTCTATAAACTCTATCCTTCCCAAATTATAGTCGTCTGTTTGAGCTAAAGTTGATCCTACAACAGAAGCTATGGCACGAGATCCATCATTTGAGGAGGTAATCAAAGAAAAATCTAAAAGATCCTTTAACTGCCAATTTTCTTCAGGTAATAGCCCTTCATCCCCGTATTCATAGAGAAATTCAGGCCTAATTGTTACTTTAGAATTATTTGGTACCAACTCTAGAGCAACTATAGCAGTCATCAATTTTGTAATAGAAGCTAGAGGTAATTGAGCATTTTCATTTTTTGTGTATAAAATTTTATTTTCTTTTATATCTAAAATGTATGCAGACTTTGCTTCTATTTCAATATTTTCAAAAAACTGAGAAGTTACAATTTCTTCAGTTTGTTGTGCTTCTACAACTTTAGAACTTTTTATATTTCCGTATATAAGGAAAAACAACCAAATTATGGCCATTATTAAAAAGGCATTTAAAATTAGTAACCACAAGGGTAATTTTTCTTTATTTTCTGTATCCATAAATTATTTTTATTCTTCTATTTCTGGTGAAATATCGATCTCTCTTTTTACTTTATCATATTCTGGTAATTCTTCTATATTTTTTATACCCAAATGCATCAAGGCATCCATAGTTATAGTATAAAGCATTATTCTTTCATCTGTTTCAGATGGTTTTTTATCTATAAGTCCTCTTATTAGTAGGTTTCTTAGGGCAAATTGGCAATTTACTCCTCTTATATACTCAATCTCTCTTCTTGAAACCGTTCCTTTATAAGCTATTATAGCCAAGGTTTCTATTCCCGCTTTGCCAATATCTCTTTTTTGTTCATCTTGGATTAGTTTATCTATTGTTTCAGTTACGCTATTTGATGTGACTAAAGATATTTCATTACCGTGAATGATAAGACTTATCCCTCTGTCTTGGTATAAATCATTTAGTATTTTAACCGCCTCAACTATTTGTTCTGTAGAAACTTCTAGTATTTTAGATAATCTTTTAATATCTACTGGTTCTGATAGATAAAAAAGAACGGCCTCTATTTTTTTTGAAATTAAATTTATATCCATATTAATATCTTGGAACACTAACACTGTTTGTTTCTATTTCTATATCGTCTAAAGCTCTATCTTGTTTAACTTGTATAATTCCCTGTTTTACTAATTCTAACATAGCCAGAAAACTTACTATAACATTTACTTTGTCTTCTTTGCCTATTCCAGAGAAATCTTTAAAACTCATTTTGAAACTTTTTGTTATTCTGTCTGTGAGATTTTCTATCATTTCTTCTAAACTGATAACTTTTTGAACCACGGTTTTTGGTAAATTTTCAACTTTAGGTATTTGAGATATAACCCCCATTATACCTTCATACAATCTTTTTAAATTAATTCTTTCGTCTGGAACAAACAAAACTTTTGTTTGTTTAGGTGGTAATTTTATATATAAATTTTTTTTATTGAAAATCTTTAAAAGACTTTCTCCTAATCTTTTATATTTTTGGTGTTCTTTCAATCTATCTTGTAGATCATCTATACTTTGTTCTTCTTCTTGAGATAAAGTAAGATTGGGCAATAAAGATTTAGATTTAATTAAAACCAAAGTAGATGCTATCAATATAAAATTGGCTGATTCTGCCATAGGAAAATCACCTAAGTTTTTAACATAAGCTATAAAATCATCAGCCACCTGAGCTAAAGATATATCATTTATAAATAATTTTCTTTTTTCTATAAGACCAAGCAAAGTGTCCAGTGGACCTTCAAATATCTCTGTTTTAACTGTGTATGAGTTTTCGTTCACAGAATCATTATATCAATTTTTATTTCTTTTTAAGGGAAATATTCAACTCGTTTAGTTGCTCCTGACTAATTTCTGAAGGTGAATTCATCATTAAATCTTTTCCTTCTCCAGTCTTAGAAAATGCTATAACTTCTCTTATGTTTGGTTCATTCTGGAGAAGCATCATAAGTCTATCTAGACCCCAAGCTATTCCTCCATGAGGAGGTGTTCCAAAAGAAAATGCCTCCATCATGTGTCCAAAATTTTTCTTTATGTTTTCTATTTTGTGTCCCATTACTTCAAAAACTTTTTCCAGTGCTTCTGGTATGTGGTTTCTTATACTCCCTCCTCCAACTTCATAGCCATTTAAAGCTAAATCGTATTGAGTTGTTAAAATTTGATCTATTTTTTCTTTGTTCATCAAAAGATCCATGTGTTCATTTTTTGGCTTTGAAAAAGGGTTGTGTGTAAATGTCCAACCGCCCTCATCTGTTTTTTCAAAGAAAGGAAAATCTATTATCCAACAAAAAGCCAAAAGATTTGGATCTTCTTTGTTTTCTCTTAGGTCTGGCTTGTCTGAGTTATATTTTTCCATAGCTTCTTTGTAAGTAAGCCTAGGAAAAGGAATTTGTTGAATCTTTTTCTCTGGGTAGATTTTAGATACCAGATCTATCATCAATCTTTCGTTTATTTCCATGACATCTTCTCTCTCTACAAAGCTCATCTCTAAATCCAGTTGAGTAAATTCTGGTTGTCTATCCCCTCTTGTGTCTTCATCTCTCATGCAACGAGCTATTTGAAAATATTTTTCGATACCAGAAGTCATAAGAAGTTGTTTGTATTGTTGAGGAGATTGAGGTAATGCGTAAAAAGTTCCGGGATAAAGTCTAGCGGGAACCACATAATCGCGAGAGCCTTCTGGAGTAGACTTTGTTAAAAGGGGTGTTTCTACTTCCACAAAACCTTCTCTGTCTAAAAAGTCTCTTATATGTTTTATAACCCTATGTCTATTTCTTATATTTTTTTGCATTCTATCTGAACGCAAATCTAAGTATCTATATTTCAGTCTCACATCCTCTGAAACATTTTTTGTATCCTGTCCTATATCAAAAGGAGTTGTTTCTGATTTATTCAAGACAACAATTTCTAATATTTCTAATTCTATATCACCATTTAATATTCCTTCTTTTATATTTTTTTCTGGTCTTTTATTTACAAGACCTTTAATCTCTAAAACCCATTCAGTTCTGACATCTTTTACAGACTCCATGGCTTCTGTGTGGTTAGGTAAAACAACACACTGGACTTTACCTGTCATATCTCTCATATCCATAAAAACAAGTTTACCTTGATCACGACGAACATCTACCCAGCCTTTTATAATAACTTCTTGACCAACAAAATTTGTTAAATCTTTTATATAGGTTCTTTTCATATGTTTATCTACCCCATACTATCAAATTTATAATAAAAATTACAGTGTAAAAGCGCCCTTAGGCAGGGCGCTTGTTGTAAGCGTATCCATGGAGAACAAAGTGACATTTGTTCTCTGGAGCAATGACTGTGTCGCCAAAAGCTGAGATTCTGAGCAAAACTTCATCTTGAGAGATGACCTCCAAGACTTTTGCTTTAGTGTATCCATCTCCCGCAAAATGGTTATTTGTCGGAATCCTGGCTTCGACAATGTCCCCTTGTTGAAGATTCATTGTACACCTCCAGTTTTATGATACTCTTCTAAAAATAGTTGTAAATAAAGTTTTGCACTTAGTATATTTTGGTTCCTATAGCCTCTTTTATATCATCCATTTTTCTCATTGCCTTTTCTTTAGCCACTTTACCACCTTCTTTCAATATATCTAGGATATAGTCTTTGTCATGAGATAAGTAGTCTCTTTTTTCTCTAAAAGGAGCTATAAATTTATCAATATTTTCTATAAGGATTTCTTTTGATTCTTTGTACCCCATACCCCCTTTTTCATATTTATCCCTTATTTCCGCTAACTGATCATCTTTTGCAAAAAGTTTGTGGAGTTTGAAAACATTATCTTCTTCTGGATTTTTAGGCTCCTCGACACCTTTAGAGTCTGTTGGGATAGACATTACTGCTTTTGTTATTTCTTCTTTAGTCGCAAAAAGACCTATAGTGTTCCCATAGCTTTTTGACATCTTTTGACCATCTGTTCCGGGAATAATGGCTACAGAATCTAGGATTTTTGCTTCTGGAAGTTTAAAAGTATCTCCGAATATTCTATTAAATTTTTCAGCCGTATCTCTTGCATACTCAACATGTTGTTTTTGATCTTGACCAACAGGAACAATATCTGTGTCATACAACAAGATATCCGCAGCCATAAGCATAGGATAATTAAATGTACCAACAGATATTTCTTTACCTTTTGCTTCTGCATCTTTAAAAGCATGAGCTCTTTCTAAGTAAGGTATTGTAGTGATAGTATCAAAAATCCAAGCTAGTTCGGCATGTTCAGAAACATCTGATTGTTTAAATATGGTTGATTTTTGAGGGTCTAATCCTAAAGCAAGATAATCTAAAGTTAAATCCAAAATATTTTGAGACATTTCCTCTTTGTTTTGGATAAAGTTTAAGGCGTGATAATCAGCGATCATGTAAAAAGCTTGGTATTCTTCTTGCATACTGACAAATTGCCTCATTGCCCCAAAATAGTTTCCTATATGAGGTCTACCTGTTGGTTTTACACCAGATAGTAATATTTTCTTTGACATATATTACATATTAACAGAAATAGATCTTAATTAAAATATCTCATTGAAAATAAAGTATAAAATGTCAGTGTTTTGTTGAATTTCTTTATTTGAAATAGCTGAAATAGAGTGACCCGACTTCTCTTCTATTCTTACTATATATTTTTTGTCAGATTTGTTATTTTTTAATTTATACGAAAATTTATAGGTGTGCATAGGATTTACTCTATCATCACTTTCACCTACTAAAAATAACATACTAGGATAAACTATATTTTTTTTAATATTATGATAAGGACTATATTTTAGTATATAATTTAAGTATTTTATATTATTAGGGTCTCCATATTCACTTATCCAATATCTACCAACTCCAAAAAGATGAAATCTAACCATATCTGTTAGAGGAGCTCCTATTACAGCAGCCTTAATTATATTTGGATTAGAAATTGCTACGGTTGAAACTAATAAACCTCCATTACTCCATCCATAAATAACTGTTTTTTTTGGATTACTATATTTTTTACCATGTAAATATTTTAAAGAATCAATAAAATCATTAAAAGAATTAAGTTTTTTAAGTAAACTACCATTTTTGTGCCAATTAGTACCAAATTCACCTCCACCTCTAACTCCAATTTCAGCATAAATCCCTCCTTTTTCTATAAAAGGTATAATTAAATTATTAAAAGAAGGTTTTACTATTTCCCCAAAACCTCCATACCCATAACAAAGTAGAGGATTTTTTGAGTTAAGTTTGGTGTTTTTTTTGTAGATAATATTAACTGGAATTTTTACAGAATCTCTAGATTTAACATAAATTGTTTTTTGAGTAAATTCATTTTTATTTGATATGAAATTAGAATTAAAAAGGAAATCAATCTTTTTGTTTTGTAAAGACAATTTTATAATATTATTTTTTTCCACAAAAGAAGATCTATCTAAATATATGTAATCGTGGTTTTCTTTTGAGGAAATTGATTCAATAATTCCATTTGTATTAACTGTATTTATTAGTTTACCTTTCAAATCATAAAATTCAATTATTGATTCTTTGATATTAAATCTGTTCAATATTAATAAATCATTTACCATCTTAAAAGATACAACAATTTGTTTTTTTTCTTTTATTACATCTATCCACTTTATTTTTGATTTTACTAATAAATCAGAAATTTTCGCTTTTTGTATTTTCCATTTATCAGCATCTTTATTAGTTAGTCGATAAACATAATTTTTATAAAACTTAAAGTAGTTTATAGTTTTTTTGCTTTCTTTTATTTGTTTAATACTACCATCTAGTGATCTTCTTATAAAAAAATCATTATACTCACCTTCTTTGTCAGAAAAATTAAAAATATTGATTATTTGATATTCTCCATCTTCTGAGATGTTTATGGATGGCCATCCTTTAGGGTTAAAATTTTTATTATAAATTAAAACATCATTTTTATAATGATCATTTAGTCTATGGTGGTATATTTTTCTTGTAGATTCATTATCGTCTGATCTTGAGTAAAAAAACCCATCTTTTGTATTGTCCCAACAAAGAAAAACAGGGTATAAATTACTTGGTATATCTTGTCTCACTGATTTTTTTGTATTTAGATAAAATACAAAAAATATCGCTTGATCATTGTCAGATTTTGACGCATTATAAAATATTAAATCTCCTTTTTTATTAGGTATCCATTCCTTAAGGATTAAGCCTTTTTTATAAATCTTATTACCATCTATTATTATAAATGGAGAGAATAAACCATTGGCTAGATATAAAACTGAATAGACTTTATTTTTTTTATTTTTTAAAGCATAAAACATTCCATTATCTGATATGAATGGAACTGAAAAATGATTTATGTTTTGAATCTCTATTAATCTTTTTCGTATTTGTTGTTTTAGCTTACTTTCTTTAAAGTATTTTTTACTCTCTGATTTCAATTTTTGTATAAATACTTTTGTTTTTTGATTATCTAGATTTTCTATAAAAATATATTCGTCTTTTATTTTTTTCATATATTTGAAAAGGGGGACATGTTGTCCCCCCTTAACCTACTTTGTAGGTCGCGGTCTCGGAAGATGAGGGGGTTTGTCGGTCATACCGCCTCCTTTCTCAAGAATTTACACCTACATCAATTATACATCTTAACATTATAATGTCAATTTTTCACATAAACAATCCAGAAGTTTCTTTTATAAGAGCGATTATTTATCTTTGTATAACTTGTTTTTTTATCGATTTTTATTATTTTGAAATACTTTCCATAAGTTTCCACTAAATCTTCTTTTGACCAAACTCTCTCAATTATCTCTGTTTCAGGCATTATATAAGTATCTTTTTCTTTCCCAGGATTGTTTTTTAATAAAAACTTTGCGTTATTATCCCCTTCTTTACAAAGAGCCTTAACAAAAAAGTACCCATTATTTTTTAGCACTCTTTTTGATTCAATTAAATAAATTTCTCTTTCTTTTTCATTTAATGAGTTTGAAGAAGTAACATCTAAAATAATGTCAAAAAAATTATCTTCAAATGGGAATTTTTCTCCAATACTTTGTTTTTTATATTTTATATTTAACCCCGCTTCTTTTGCATTCTGTGTAGCTATGTCTATGGCAGTTTTTGAAATTTCTAAACCCCATACATTGTTCCCTAATTCTGCAAAATAAAAACTATTTCTGCCTGTGCCAGAGCCAAGATCTAAAATATTTAAATTTTCTAAAACTAAACCTTCTTTTTTTAGAAATTTAAGAAACCTCACAACATCAGCTTGGGGCTCATTTTTCTTAGTCAAAAAAGTAGAGTCTCTATATTCCCTATCCCAAACATTTTCCTGTGCCATACAACAATGATATATTGTTTAATTATATTAAGTAAAGTATTATTTATTAAAAAGATGTTGCTATATTTAATAATTATAATAATATCAATATTCATATTATTTTTAATAGGATTATTTTTGATAATGAGCATTGTGTCTTTTTTGTTGGCGGATGCTCCATTTATTTCTATACCAAAAGGAATAAATAAAGAAATTATAAAAAGTCTTAACCCAAAAAATGACAGTATAATTTACGACTTAGGGTGCGGAGATGGGCAAATACTTATTGAAGTATCTAGATTTAATCCTACGGTCAAATGTGTTGGAATAGAAATAGGTTTTATACCTTATTTATTGGCAAAAATAAATACCAATAAATATAGAAATATAGAAATAAGAAGAGAGAATATATTTAAATCTAATTTTGGTGAAGCTACACATATATTTTTGTATTTATATGCAGATGTGATAGATAAGTTATTACCTAAAATACTAAACCAATGTAAAAAAGGAACTCGATTGGTTTCTTGCGATTTTAAATTTAGTAACCTGGAGCCAAAAGAGGTTATAGATATAAGAGGTTTAAGTAAAAATAAAGATAGAGGAAAGTATTTATTTATATATGAAATTTAAAATGCGTTTGAATTAATTCAAACGCATTTTGTTGGGTTCAATCATCATCGTCTTCATCGCTATCGATGTACCCGATAAGATCATAGTCGTCACTCTTGCAACTTGGGCAGCGACTCCCGGGCAAGTCACATTCTTTACAAGAGATACAACCACAATCATTACATCGATAAACACCACCACTTTCGGTGTTACCACAACGAGGGCATTCAGAATAGTCTCCCATTCTTTCTCCTTTGAACTAGAAGTACAGATTTATCTGCCTGTACATAAGCATAACATATTTAGTTATTTAGATCAATATTATTATTTTTTTGGCAATTCTATCACAAAAGTTGAACCTTTTCCTTTACCTTCTGACTCTGCCCAAACTCTACCTTTATGAGCAATTATTACACCTTTTACAAAGGCCAATCCATATCCTGTAGAGTTTACATTTATTTTCAGAGAGTCCTCTCCTCTACCACCAGATTTAAACAATTTAGATTTATCACTATCAGAAAGACCTATACCAGTATCCTTTATTTTAAATGTAACCTTATGTTCGTCTGAACTTAATTCTAAGTTTATACTACCTTCCAATGTATAATGAATAGAATTATCTATCAAATTTTTTACTGCTTCTGAAAGATGGGTAGAATCCCCCATTAATCTATACTCACCTTCTTTTTTATCTAAATTTATTTTTAAACCTTTTTCTTCTGCAAAAGTTTTTTGTTCTTCAAATACTTTACCTACCAATTCTCCTAAGTCTATTTCGTTCATTTGATAATTTAAGGTTCCATTTTCTGCACTTGATCCTTTTAATATTCCCTGAACATAATTAACACCAAGATTTGCTTCTTCCAATCCTTTCTTCAAAAGAAATTTTGAGTCTTCTGGCATAACACCATAATCGTTTGTTAAAAGCTCTGCAAAAATGTTTTTTACATTACCCAAACGTCCTTTAACCTGGTGATTCATAAAACGAATAAGATTTGTTTGACCTTGATTAGCTAATCTTAATTGTTCATCAATTTTTTGAATTTTTTGTCTCAAAGCAACTTCTTTTATAACACTTTTTATTAGGAAAATTCCAACTACCACAGTTACCAAAAAAGTTACACCATTAATAATTTGTTCTTCTGCAGAGGCTGATACAAAAGTTCTTACCAATAGAGATATCCATAACAAAAACATTAAAGTTTCTGTTGCAACAACTTTCATATCAAAAAGATGGTGTTTTGTTATGGAATATGCAATAGAAAAAACCATAAATAAAGAAAACAAAGGTCCAATGAAAATATATTTATAATTACCAAAAAGAGGTAAGAACAAATCAAAAATCATGCCGAAAATAAAACCTATCGTTGTTCCGACTATTATAAATTTTAGTTGTTCCTTCTCTTCTGGTGATGAAACAGATTTATATGTTTTAAATAATTGATAATAAGAAAATAAAACAGGTAAGACGAAATAAAAAGTATAAATAATATAATTTTTATAATTTATAATTACATCTTTGCCCCACTCAGTAAAAAATACTTCTTTTATTAGAAAATTTTTATCATAAAAAATAAAAAAACTTATTATTAAGAAAGGTAATGATAGTAAATATTTTCCAAATGTTAATTTTTCATTTTTTCTCAAAAAAAAGATAGAAAAATACAAGAAAAATAGAGGTATGCCTGCGGCAGCAAAGTAATAAAAGTTAGCTATATATAAAGATCTTTCTAGATCGGTTTCCCAGATAAAAAAACCTAATCCTATTGACCAAAATGACGCAAATAAAACAAAGAGAGAATATATGATATTAATTTTGTCTTTTTTGCCAAATAATACAAAAAGACTCAATAAAGAATTAACGCAAGCTGTTATCAATAATAATGTGGTTTGAATATTCATTTATTTTTTTGCCACAACTATCCCGTGAACTTTCAATGGCTCATAGAAAGCCTTTATTTTATTATAATCAAAACCTGCTAAATTGACCAAACCTGCTAAATTTTCCACTTTCCTGTATATCATGGGCCAGTCTATAACCTTTGTTATGAATTTTTGTTCTCTATTGAAATTTATATTAGCAGTAATAACTACTCCCCCTTCTTGTAAAAGATTGTGTATTCCTTTGAAAGTTTCTATAACTTTTTCATCGTTAAAATAATCTAGTAATCCAACAATTTCTACCACGTCATATTTTTTATTTGGATTGCTTCTTAAATAGTTTCCAACACTATCATTTATCCATTCTAATTTTATAGATTCATGATTTATGGTTTCAGCTAGTTTTTTACTATACTCTATAGCATCCGGGTTTTTATCTAGAAAAGTTATAGATAATTTAGTGTTATCTAGATACCTACTTTGATTAACTGTTTCTATTATAGCCCTAGAGGATCCAGAAGCTATACTTATTATATTTATTTCTCGATCATGCCTTGCTATAGATTCTAGATGTTTATGTAATTCATCTCTGACAATTTTTAATCTATTTCTAACAGCCTTAGAGTTATTAAGATTAAACCATACATATTGAAATATTTTTTTCAAAATTTTATCGGATGAAAACATATCCCCTTTACTGTATAAAACCTCTAAAGCATTGTGGTTTGTTGCATTATTTATTACCTCAGCAGCAGCTTTATTTGTTTTTTTTATTTTGTGTTTAAAATTTCTTGGTAAATTATTTAATATAGGTATAAAAAATAAATTAAAAATTTTTCTAAAAATACTATTTGTCTCTAATTCTAATTTTTTATTATTCTCTACAAAAACAGAAAATTCTATTTGATTTTTTGAATACATAATCTATGCAAAATGTTAATTTAAATTACCTAATACCCTCACTTATCCTATCTAAGACCTTTTGGGCTGCTCCGCGAAAGTCTTCGACAGACGGTTCGGTTGTGTTAAACAAATCTGATTTTATCATAGGTTTTCCTATTTTAATATAAACTTTTCTTTTTCTTGTAAAATAATCCCAAAAGGTCATGTTATAGAAAGTATTTATAGAAATTGGTATAACCATGGCGTTTGTTGCATAAATCAAATACCCAATACCTCCCCTGGCAGGACTTAAGTTGCCATCAGGTGTTCTTTTCCCCTCTGGAAAAATACAAACTGTTCTACCTAATTTTAAGATAAGTTCGTGATCTTCTAGTGCTACTGCATAATCCCTATTTCCAGAATAAACAGGATAGCCACCTAAACATTCAAAAAATTTTCCTCCATATATATAACTTCTCCAACCAAAAGTTTTATACTTTTCTGTTGGGTTTGTCACGAAATATATAGGTGAAATATAAGAAAACAACGGCAATACTAATGGTATGGCCGTTGGGTCTAATTCACTTGTATGATTGGCAGCTAAAATTACAGGTCTGATCAATTCTTTCAAATTTTCTTTTCCTATGATCTCAATTTTTACAAATATTTTGTGGAAGAGAAAGAAAATTATATATCCAATTTTTTGCAATATGAAAGGTGTAAAAAATTTTAGATGTTTTTTCATGTTTTTATTTCCTACAACTTTCACAATAAGGACTTTCTCCATCTGGGCTACAGTCAAGACAACAGATGAAATGTTTATTGCACATTTTATTTTTGCAATTCACATACCTTTCCGAAGATTTTTGACATATATCACATTTACCCACGACAACATGCTTATCTTTTGGGTCAAAATCCATTGTTATTCTTTTATCAAAAACATAAAGTGTTCCTAAGAATTCAGATGCTGGATATTTTTCCATGTAAGTAACAATACCTCCGTCCAACTGGTAGACATCTTTAAAGCCTTCTCTAACCAAAAGACCAGATGCTTTTTCACATCTGACTCCACCCGTGCAAACAGGAACAACAGTTTTGTCTTTTAAATGTTCTATATAAGATAAGGCTTTTGGAATATCTCTAAAGTTTTGAACTGGCATATAGATAGAATCCTTAAATCTCCCAACTTTAAACTCGTAATCATTTCTCATATCTACAACATAAAATTCTTTTCCAGACTCATACCATTGTTTCAGCTCTTCTGGTTTTAATCTTTTACCTGTAATTTCTTTTGGGTTTATATCTTCCTCTAGATGTAATGAAACTATTTCTTTTCTAACTTTTACAGAAAGTTTTGGAAAAGCTTCCCCTGTACCTTTGCTTTTTTTTATATGAGTATTAGAAAATCTTGAATCTGCCAAAAGATTTTCTAAATATTTATTTATGTTAGTTGTTTCTCCTTCTAAAGTAGCGTTAATTCCCTCATTTGCAACAATTACTCTACCTTTTAGATCTAAATCCTTACAAATTTTCAATTGTTGTTCTTTCAATTCTTCTGGATTTGAAATGTTTACGTAGTTGTAAAATAGGATTATTGTATAGTCTTTAATCTCACTTTCGTTCATAACTGGTTATATTATATTAAGAAAAAAATTTTTTGTATAGTTAACAAACGTCTTTATCATCAAAAGAATTTAGTAATTTAGAAAAAATTTTATCAACTTCTTCAATTTCTTTTTTTTCTAAATCGTGACATATCGTATCAAGCTCTCTATTTATGATACCTATCACTTGAAACAAAACCTCTTCTCCTCTGGGCGAAATTTCTAGTATATGTTCTCTTTTGTTTAACTCATTTTCTTTTAACTTAATATAGTCTTTTTGGATAAGTATATCGACATGGCGACTGACTGCTGCTGGAGTTATATTTCTACTAGATGAAATATCTCTTTGGGAAGTTTTTGGATGAGAATGTATATACATAAGTATCATAGATTGAGAAAATCCAATATCTAACATTTCATCCAGTATTTTATCAATGGACTTAGAGGCCAGAAACATAAACTTGTGTATTTTTAAAATATGAGGATGATTTAATCTTAAATTTTTCATAATTTTAAAAATAGAGACAAAAAATTTATGGTTTTATAACCAAATTTATTTCCTGTCCCTCTTCTAGTCCACTCAATACTTCAACAAAACCATCTTGGCCAACCAAGCCAGTTTCTATTTTGACTTCTTCAAAAGAATTACCTTTTTTAACAGAAACGTATTTGCCATCATCTTTGTTTATAATTCCATACTGAGGAATTTTTAAGACAGAAGGTTTAATAGATGTTTTAATATCTAGATTAGCAGTTAAACCACTCCTTACTTCTGGATAATTTTCATTAAACTGAATTGTTACTTTGTAGTTTACAACACCGTTAACAACTGTTTCAGCTGGGTCTATATAGACAACAGCTCCTTTGAAAACTCTACCAGGAAAAGCATCAAAAGTTATATCAACTTCATTTCCTACTGTAACTTTGCCTATGCTTATCTCAGAAACATTAGCCTCTATTTCTAAGTCACTTTCAGATATAAGTGACACAGCAACTGATCCAGGAGTTACAATTTCACCAGGATTTATATTTTTTACAGTCACAACTCCATTTAAAGGTGATCTAAGTGATAGTTTAGATAGAGAAGCCTGTGCACTTTGAACAGATGCCTGTGCTTGTAACACCCTAGCCTCTCCAGATTTTATTGTTTCCTCTGTCGCACCAACTTTTTTCAAAGTTAAATTTCTTTCTGCTACTACCAAATTAGATTCAGAAGTATTAAGTTTTTCTTCAGCTGTTGTAACGCCACTTAGAGAATTTATAAGGGTTGTTCTAGCAGCAGAAATAGATGCTTTATATGAATCAATGGTTGTTTGCGAAAGAGATGAGTTTGCAGATTGGCTATTAACAGCATTAGCCATAAGATCAAGAAAGTTTTTTAGGTAGTTTAAGTTTTTTTTAGCCAAAGAGACTGATTCTCTTGAACCATCAAAAGAACTGTCTCGCCAATCTTGCATCAAAGGTTCTATCAAAAGTCTGGTATTATTTAGGTTATTTCTCAATTGAAGATCAGACAAAGTTAAGTTTATTTGCGGGTTTTGACTTCTAGGATTTGAGAAAAAACTATCGACTGTATTATATATAACATCGTCAGATTTTATATAAGCTTCTCTTGTTTTAGAAGAAACCTCGTCTTTTGAATCAACAACAGCAATTTGAGCCTTGGAAACTTCTGCTTCAGAGATACTTATTTCTTCAGATCTTGCTCCATTTTTTAACTCAGACAGGTTAGCTTCTTCTGAAGCTAGGTTTGCTTGTGCCTTAAGAAGTTCAGCATAGGCGGTCCCCTGATCGAGTGAAACCAGATTTTGTCCAACAAAAACCTTATCACCAACAGAAACATTTACCTGACTTACTCTACCAGATACTTCAAATCCAAGATCTACTACTTGAGCAGATTTAGTTTTTCCTAAAACAACAACTTTTTGGACCACATCACCTCTAGTTACTTCAAATATTTCATATTTACCATTACCAGATTTTACAGCAAAAACAACGATTAAAATAATAACTAAACCTATAATACTACTTAAAATATATCTTGTTTTTATAAAATTAATTGTCTTTTTCATAATTATTTTTTATTCATTAAATCTGACATAATTTTTCCATCACTTAACAACACAACCCTATCTGTTAAATCTGCATATTCTTTTTCGTGAGTTACCATAACTATAGTTTGTCCTTGTTTATGTAAATCCAAAAAAGCATCCAAGACAGATTTTGAGGTTTCAGTATCCAAATTTGCAGTAGGTTCATCTGCAAAAATTATTTTTGGATCATGGGCTATGGCTCTAGCTATAGAAACTCTCTGTTGTTGTCCTCCAGAAAGCTGACTTGGTAAGTTATTAACTTTATCACCAAGCCCAATTCTTTCTAAAGAGTCTTTTGCTTTTTTTGTGGCTTCTTTGATTGTTAATCCTTGCATAAGTAGAGGTAGCATAACATTTTCCATAGAAGTTAATTCCGGTATCAAGGCATAGTCTTGGAAAACATAGCCCAATTCTGAAAGTCTAAAATCTGTCCTATCTTCTGCATCCAAATCACTAATATCAACACCATCTATTATTATCAGACCTTTATTTGGATGATCCAAAAGACCCAACTGATAAAGAAGAGTTGACTTACCAGAACCAGATTTACCGGTGATAGAGATAAATTGGCCTTTTGGAACAGACAAATCTAAATCTTTCAAAACAACCAGCTCTGAATCTCCGCTTTTATATGATTTAACCAATCCTTTTACTTTTATTATTTCTTCCATAAATTTTATCTTCCTAAAATAGCATCTAATGTATTTTGTTTTACGACCAATCGCGCAGGTATAAATCCAGCAAATATTGTTGCGATAAGCAAAAGTCCGGCTCTAATCAAAGTTTCTCCCAAATTTGCAACCAAAATACCATCACTAAATGGGAAGTTTATAGGATTTGCGTCTATATAAGGAACCAAAAATCCGTATAGAATAGTCATTCCTAAAAGAATACCCATGACTGCATAAAATAGAGATTGTAGTATGTAGGAAAATTCTATTGCTATTGAATCTATACCTATACCTTTCAAAATACCAATAAACTTTCTGCGAGTAATAGCGTTTATATAAATAACAATAAATATTGTAATGGAGGCGACTACTAAACCAATAGATCCAACTACATTACCCAAAAGTCCAAAAGTTGCTTGAATATCTTTCAAAAATTTTGGCAAACCTTCCTCAAAAGTTTGAACCAAAGCTGTTTCCCCTACTCCACTTTGCATCAATGCATTTTTTACCAAATAAGGATCAGTAAAAGGTTTTGTTCTGATAGCTATTTCATTTACGTTATAATCTGTTCTTCCTATAAGATTTCTAAGTGTAGTATCAAGCATTACAATTCTCTGATCGAAATCTGCTTTACTTTTTATGACACCAATAACCGTAACTTCTTTTGTATAATCACCAACAATAATCCTAACTTTGTCCCCAACTTCTACGTTTTCCAAAAGAGGAAGTTCTGGTGCATCAATATCTAAATATTTTTTGAGTGTATTGGCTCCCAAAATAACCCCGTCAGAATCTTCTCGAGTTAGATATCGTCCTTCTACAACAAATTTTGATATTTCAGTTGTGGCATCTTCTTTTTCTGGATCAATCCCAGTCAATATTCCTCCTGCTATATTTGCTTTTTCTGTATAGTCTATTCTTTCTTTATAAGTCCCTTCTACTGTTCCACTTTTTGTGTATCTTGCAGAATATGATTCCAGCCAAGGCAAACCTTTAACTATTTCAATTATTTCAGGGCTTTTTTCTATGTATTCTTTTCTGGGCAAAGACGAAATATTTACATCTCCATAAAATTTTTCTTTGTAAACATCAACAGAACCCTGTATTAGTCCAACCAAAATACCATAAACAACGACAAGGTTTAGAAATGTTAGTGTCATCACAAAAACAATAAGCGCAGTAGTTCCAATACTACTTCTTTTTATTTGTCTTATAGCCAAAAAGAAACCAAGAGATATGGAGGTTTTAAATTTATCAAATCTTTTCTCTCTCTTTTTAGTCAATTCTGCCGATTTCATAAATACTCCTAAAAGTTTACATTTTTATAGTTAACAAGTCAACAGTGGATAAGTGTTGACACATACAGACAAAAAATTGTAAATTTTAATAAGAATTCCCTGATAGCAGGGAAAAAGAAAGGAAACAACAATGTCAGCTGCTGTCGCCTTAGTTGGTGGATGGCCAACAAGAATTACAAGCATTCTTGATCTATTTGGGGAAAATCTACGAGTTCCCCATTCGATCTCTGTGAGAAACCATACCCTGGCCTACTTTGACAAAGCAGAGCCAGTTGTGACATCCAGGCTTCATTTTGCTGATGCGCTGGACCTGTTTCTGATAAATTTCGGCGTCATCATAAATGTTGACAACGGAATCGAGGTTGACCCTTCTTCCGAAGAGGAAATAGTTTGTTTTCCTTTCGGATTTGAAATTCATCCTGAGTTCAGAGGGACTCCTGAACAATTTCATTCTTTCAAATGTCAAACTGTTATGCAGTATCTGTTTTCAGAAACTGCATCCTTTGCAATCCAAAGATCCAGAGGAGTGAAATCTCCACGAATTCGATACGCCGAAAGCGGACTTGTTTGTCCGCAAAAACATCGAGGAGAATTCCTCACAGTCTACAGTGACGAGAAAGGAATCACTGTGACCACCTTGAAAAGGTTTTGCAAGAAGTTCCCTGATCGCCCCTTCGGGATCTGTCCGGTCTTGCCATGCAAGACCAACACTGAAGAATGAAAGGATTCTTCGCAACCCGCGCCTCCCACCTTGGCGCGGGTTTTTCTATTACTCTATTTCAAGCCCTTACAATTCTTAGCTGGCTCGTAGCCAGCCTTTCTGGCCTCTTCAATAGAA
The DNA here is from genome assembly GCA_964551495.1 of uncultured Candidatus Saccharibacteria bacterium. Classification (GTDB taxonomy): domain Bacteria; phylum Patescibacteriota; class Minisyncoccia; order Phycocordibacterales; family DATDWN01; genus JBAYWK01. The sequence continues at coordinate 25,351 of CAZKCA010000002.1, read as the reverse complement.
CCAAAAGTTATAAGATTTTCTGGTTTTATAGACTTTGCACCAGAACACCATGGAAAATGATATTTACTACCCGATTTAGAAGCTACCACTTCACCAGAGTTTTGATTGCTAATTTGACTCTCTAAAACAACAGAATCTATGACATTTGCTGTATTCTGCCCTTCTAAAGGCTTATTTTGGCCTATATCTTGATTTATTATCTTAAGTGGTGTTTTTCTATCTTCTAGGGCTGAAAGCCTACCTAGAGCAAAGAAAATACTAGCTATTACAATTATAAGAAAAAGGGTGTATAAAGGCTTGATTTTTTCCACAAATTCTTTTATACTCATACAACATTATTTTATCAGCAAAAATTTAGAATTAAAACAGTATGGCACATAAAAAATCAGCCGGTGTAAGTAAAAACGGTAGAGATTCAAATCCAAAGTATTTGGGTGTAAAAGTCACATCAGGTGATAAAGCTTTTGCTGGTTCTATTATTGTAAGACAAAGAGGAACAGATGTTTTACCAGGTAAAAATGTTGGTATGGGTAAAGACCACACTCTTTATGCTCTAAAAGAAGGTAAAATAGAGTTTGGAACAAAAAGAAAAACTCACTTCAATAATAAAACAGTAATAAAAAAAGTAGTTAATGTAATATAACAAAAAACTCCCTTTCTGGGAGTTTTTTGTTATATATTTTCTATTTTTACAGTCATCTCAAATTTCTTTTTTTCAAATGACATTTTTATTTTATGATCCCCTACCTCTTTAATTGGTTTTTCTAATTCAATTAAATCTTCTGGAATGTCTAACCTAACTTGTTTTTTTATCTCTGCAATTAATTCTTTTTTATCTACCCCTGCAAAAAGATGCCCTTTCTCATTAGCTTTACTTTTAATAACAACGTTAGATGAAGCCAAAGTCTCTAAGTTCTTGAGTAGAAGCTCTGCTTGGATATTTTTTTCTGCTGTTTGGAGTTTTTTGGATTCCTCTATTTTAGAAACAGCTTCTTTTGTAGCCAATATAGCCAATTTCTTAGGTATAAGAAAATTTAAAGCATAACCATCAGCAACATTTTTTATATCAAACTTTTTTCCTATTTTAGCAACATCTTTAAGTAATATGACTTTCATCCTATTTGTAAATAATCTCGCAAATAAAAGAAGATTATTTTGTTTATTAATTAATAAAATTTAGTGAAAACACTCTATCACAAGATTAAATCAAAATCTAGAACTCTTTTAAGTATTCTAAGGCTTTTTCCAATTGATTATCTTTCCCTTCTTTAAAAGCCTCGATATCTAGAGCAACTTCTATATCAGGAGTTAATCCTCCATCTGATATAGAATGACCATTTGGAGTAAGCCATCTAGCCACTGTAATTTTTAGTGAAGTATCGTCTGTTATTTTTACCAACTCTTGAACAGATCCTTTTCCAAAAGATTTGGTTCCTATAAGTTTTGCTACACCATGTTCATTTAAAGCACCTGCTAATATTTCAGAAGCTGAAGCAGAACCACCATCTATCAAAATGACCATCTTCAAAGAATCATTAAAAATATTATACCCTTTACTTCTAAAAGACTGGTTTTTTGATATATCTTTAAAATCTTCTTTAACCACTACTTTTCCTGGTGGTAAAAACCAGCTAGCCATATCTATAGATGCCTCCAAATATCCACCAGGATTTCCCCTCAAATCCAATACCAACTTATACCTTCCAGACTCTACGAATTCTCGTAGTGCTTGCCTGAAAAGATTTTGTGAAATAGCTGAAAAATTATAAAGTCTGATTATAAAAACATCACCTTTTATTTCTGTATCTATAGTAGGAATATCTATAACATCTCTTATAACTTTTATTTTAATAGGTTCTTCCTCTCCGTCTCTTAGCATTGTAAATTCAACCTCTGTTCCTCTTTTACCTCTTATCATAGAGACAGCTTCTTCTGTACTTAGATCATTTGTGGAAACGTTGTTGATTTGTATTATTTTATCACCAGAAAGGATACCTGCTCTATAGGCTGGAGTGTTTTTAAGTGGCGCTACAACAGTCAAAACACCATCTCTTATACCAATTTCCATTCCAACCCCTTCAAAGTTTCCACTTATTTCTTCTTCAAAACTTTTTGACTCAACTGGTGGGAAAAATACAGTATACGGGTCACCCAATGCTTTTGTCATACCAGCTATAGCACCATAAAGTCTTTTTTGATCATCTATTTCAGAAGTTGTAGTAGAAGTAGGTATATATTTTTCATTTATAGTATTCCAAGCTTTCCAAAATGGAGAAAAATCAACAGAAACATTACCTTCCGGATCCTTGTTTGTTACATTTAGTATTTTACTTTTATCAGACTGATTGGCTTTACCTATAAAAAATCCAGAAAAAAACACTCCTAATATAATAAGGAGTCCAACTGTTAAATGCTTTTTATTAGAAATTAATTTATCCATCTGAAAAAATTATCGCAAATAACTTTTAAGAGGTCAAATAATTTTGTGTTTATTTATAAAGATTTATATAATTATCTTATATGATAAATAAATACACCTATAAAAAAGAGACCTGGGTTGATCTAAACGATCCAACACCAGAAGAAATTAGTCAGATAATGGAAGAATACTCTGTACACCCTCTGGTTGCAAAAGAACTAACTTCTACAACCCCAAAACCACGAATAGAATTTAGGGATGGTTATGTTTATACAATAATTCATTTCCCAGCGTTTAAGCATACTCACAAAAAAAATATGCCCGACCAAGAGATTGATTTTATTCTTGGTAAAAATATTCTCATAACGGCTAGATACGATACAATAGATCCTCTACACAAATTTGCCAAAGAACTAGAAGTAAAAGAGATAACAGACAGAGAAGAAGAACTAAATGGTCACTCCATTTTTGTTTCAATGCTTAAATCACTATACAAGGGTATTTTTGATGAGTTGTTATACATGGAAGATACAACTAAACAAATCACTAATAGAATATTTGAAGGCAAAGAAAAAGAAATGGTTATAAAAATTTCTGAGATAACCAGAATTCTTTTGGACTTCAAAAAAACAACAGATCTTCACAAAGAAATCCTTGAGTCAATAATAATAAACGGTAAAGATCTTTTGGGTAAAGAATTTGTTAAAGATATGGAATCTGTTTATCTTGAATATTCAAAAATACATAGCACTATAATCAGCAACCTGGAGATATTGCAACAACTAAGAGAAACTAATGATTCTCTTTTGTCTTCAAAACAAAATGAAATAATGAAGCAGTTAACTATTATGGGATTTATAATCCTACCTCTTACTGTTATTGGACAAGTTTTTGGAATGAGTATGTCAAATATTCCTTTTGCCAATAATCCAAATGGATTTTGGATGGCTATAACAATAATGTTATTATCTGTTGTCATAGCCATCATATATGCTAAAAACAAAAAATGGATGTAAATAAAATGGAAATAAAACTACAAAACAGTCTTACTGGCAAAAAAGAAACTTTTAGACCTATAAAAGAAGGAGAAGTATTAATGTATAACTGTGGTCCAACTGTTTACAACTATGCACACTTAGGAAATCTGAGAAGTTATATTTTTGCAGACACCCTACGTAGAATGTTTGAGTATAATGATTTTTCTGTAAAACAGGTAATAAATATAACTGATGTTGGGCATCTAACTTCAGATGCGGATTTTGGCGAAGACAAAATAGAAAAAGAAGCCAAAAAAGAAGGAAAAGATGCAGAAGAGATAACTAAGTTTTATACAGAAAAATTTTTTGAAGATTTAGATAGATTAAATATACATAGAGAAAAAATAATTTTTCCTAAAGCTACTGAACATATAGAATCTCAAAAAAATATGATCGAAAAACTGCTGGATAAAGATTTCGCTTATATTACAGATGACGCAATATATTTCAAAACTTCAAAATTTCCAGAATATCAAAAACTTTTTGGTATAGACAGAAGTAATATGGAGGAAGAATTCGCTAGAGTTATACCAACAGGAGAAAAAGAAGATATACAAGATTTTGCATTATGGAAATTTTCAAAACCTGGAGAACACAGACTTCAAGAATGGAAAAGTCCAAGAAGTGACAAGATGGGTTTTCCTGGTTGGCACATAGAATGTTCAGCAATGATAAAAGAGATTTTGGGAGAAACAATAGATGTCCACACTGGAGGAATAGATCATATACCAGTGCACCACACAAATGAAATAGCTCAATCAACTTGTGCAAACGAAAAACCTTTAGCTAATTTTTGGATACACAATGCTTTTTTAAATGTGGAGTCTGGTAAGATGGCCAAATCTGAAGAAAATTTCATCAGACTACAAACGATTTTAGACAAAGGTTTTGATCCTCTTTCTTTTAGATATTTAATACTGACAGCCCACTACTCTTCCCCACTACTTTTTAGCTGGCAATCATTAGAAGCTTCTAAAAATGCCCTGGAAAGACTAAAAGAAAAAGTTTTAGAATTTGGTCCAGAAACAGACAGTAACCAAACAGAAACCTACAAAGAAAAATTCAAAGAATTTATAAATAATGATTTAGATACACCAAAAGCACTCGCCTTAACTTGGGATATAATAAAAGATGATTCATTAGACAACTCCCAAAAAAAACACCTAATTTTAGATTTTGATAAAGTGTTTGGTTTAAATCTTGATTCAATTGAAATTGTAGAAATACCAGAAGAAGTCAAAAAACTAATCGACGAAAGAGAAAAATCTCGAGCAGAAAAGGATTGGCAAAAATCTGATGAAATAAGAAAAAAGATAGAAAATCTAGGTTTTTCTGTAAAAGATACTGAAAACGGCCCAAAAATCTCCAAAAAATAAGATTTCCCCAACTTACAAACAGTATAGACACATTGTAAAGTAGCCCAGCTCCTTTTTAAAATGTTAGAATTCTTCTTATGGCAGAAATAAAACCAAAAGCAATGAGAATACCTCCCCAAAACTTGGAAGCAGAAATGGCACTTTTGGGATCTATAATGCTCAGACCAGAATCTCTATACGAGATTATAGACATTATTTCTAAAGATTCTTTTTATTCAGAAAAACATAGAATAATTTTTGATTCTATGATGGAGCTATTTTCCAAACACCAACCAATAGATCTTCTTTCTGTTTCTAGCAAACTAACCGAAAAAGGATGGATTGATCAAATAGGCGGAAACACATATCTAACCGAAATTATTCATTCCGTTCCCTCTGCATCAAACATTTCTTATTATGCAGAGATAGTTCAAAAGAAATACATGATGCGAAGACTTATAGAAGCTTCTGATCATATAAGTCAGATGGGTTATGATGAAAGTAAAGAACTAGAAGATCTTTTGGAGGGTGCCGAGAAAAAAATATTTGAAGTTACAAACTACGACACAACTCATAAATTTGTTCCTATTAAAGATGAATTAAATGAAGCTTGGGAAAGGTTGGATAGAATCCATACAGAAGGACAAGGAATGAGAGGAATACCAACTGGTTTTGTAGATATAGATAAAAAACTTTCAGGTTTACAAAAATCAGATCTAATTATTTTGGCTGCTAGGCCATCTGTTGGTAAAACATCATTAGCTTTAGATATTGCCAGACAAGCTTCAGTCAACCACAAAACTCCTGTTGGAATATTTTCTCTTGAAATGAGTTCTCAACAACTAGTAGATAGAATGATGGCTGCTCAAGCCAATGTGGATGCTTGGAAACTAAGGACAGGAGGATTATCAAGAGAAGATGATTTCCAGGCTCTCCAAGAAGCCCTACATAAACTAAGCGAAGCACCTATATATATAGATGACCAACCAGGAAATAATATTTTGAAAATGCGATCCATTGCAAGAAGATTGAAACGAGAAAATGGACTTGGTCTTATTGTTGTGGACTATCTGCAATTGATGGTCCCAACACAAACCAAAAATGATAATGTTGTTCAACAAGTAACTGAAATATCAAGATCTCTTAAAAACCTTGCTCGTGAACTAGATGTTCCTGTTTTAGCCCTGTCTCAACTTTCTCGTGCTGTTGAACAAAGAGGAGGAAAACCTAGACTTTCAGATCTACGAGACTCTGGTTCTATCGAACAAGATGCCGATGTTGTTATGTTTATACACAGAGAAGATCGCTACAAAGAAGAGGGAGATAAAACAAACATTGCGGAGGTTTTAATAGAAAAGCATAGAAACGGAGAAACAGGAACAGTTCAACTTTTCTTTAATGACAAAAAAGCTACTTTCCAAAACATGGATAAATCCCAATACGGAGGAGCTGAAAAAGAGTTTGCCGACTTTTAAATAAAATGAATTCAACCGATAAACTTATAGAAATATTTAAACAATTTCCCGGCATAGGACCAAGACAAGCCAAAAGGTTTGTTTACTTTCTTTTGACGAGACCAAATGGATACACAAAAGATTTGGCTAAATTAATATCCGAAATAAAATCTACTGTATCTATGTGTGAAAATTGTTTTAGATTTTTTGCTAAAAATGGAAGTCCATCAAACATATGCCCTATCTGCCAAAATAAACAGAGAGACTCTTCCCTACTTATGATAGTTAGTCATGATGTTAACTTTGAAAATATAGAAAAAACAGGATCTTTCAATGGTTACTATTTTATATTAGGAGGAACAGTTCCAATACTTGAAAAAGCTCCTGAACAAAAGATAAGACAAAAAGAACTTTTTGAAATCTTGGAAAAAAGAAAAGAAGAGGGTTTGAAAGAAATAATAATCGCTATGAATTATAACCCCGAAGGAGAACATACCTTATCCTACCTGAAGTCAATTCTTTCAAATTTTATAAAAGAAAATAATATCTCAGTTTCAACTCTTGGCCGAGGACTTTCTACCGGAACAGAACTAGAATACTCTGACGGCGAGACAATAAAAAATGCCTTGAAAAATAGACAGTAGTTGACTGGTTTTTGTTTTGGTGAAAAAATACATGAGGAGGAGTTTATCATGCACAATGGGATTTTACCCGACGAAGATTCTATCTCTTATTTAAGACCCCCAACGAAAGAAGGTGTGGGCACAGAACCCAAACAAACTAAAAAACAACCTGAGAATAAGCCTCCAGCCGAAAAAATAAACGAAAAAGACCGGAGGAGAATCTTAGAAAACTTCTTGCTCCCTTAGATTACAAAAGAGCCTTCGGGCTCTTTTTGCTTGATTAAAAACTATTTTTATGTAAATTTATAAAAAGGAAGGAGTTCCAAATGAAATTTGATTTTAGTGGGGCACCTTGGAGAGAAAATGGGAAGGATATGGAAAATACCCTGAAATCCCTAGAAGGAATCCGTAGAAAAAACGGATCGTCACCCTCTCTAATTGAGTTAGAAGAAGAGGCAAAACGCCTCGTCTCTGAAGCAGAAGGAGTTGGTCTGAATGAAAAACAACTGCTTTTCTTTTTACGAAATTTCGAGTTAAAACCTCTAAAACCCAAAAAGGAAAGAGTGGAAAATCATACTCCTAATACAGACAAACCAAAAGCAAGAAAACTTAGAACAGAAAGAGTTTATTTATGAAAAAGAGCCTTCGGGCTCTTTCTTATTTTATATTTTCTATAGACACTTTAAACCAAGGCTGTCTGTGACCGTTCTTTTTAAAGTATCGGCTCTTTTGTTTGTATTTTATGACATCGACAGTCTTGTTTCTTCCTATTTCCTTTAGAGTTGCTTCTACAGAAGCTTTTGGAATGTAAGGAGTTCCAATAGTTGCATCTTTACCATCATCGACAAGCATAACTTTATCAAAGACGATTTTGTCTCCCACTTTCAAATCACCTTTGATCTTCTCAATCTTGATTGTGTCCCCTTTTGAGACCCTATATTGCTTGCCTCCTGTGTGTATTACTGCAAATTCCATAACGGCTACAATCATACTAAATCCTGGCTAAAAATGCAACTATTTTACCTATTCCTCCCTTTCTGGCTTGTCTAGAAGATCTATTTCTATCCCAGGAGCCTCCCCTGTAATTCGCAGAACATCTTTATCTATCTTCTTAAACTCTTTACTTCCTGCGTTATAATGATTTACTACTGTAGCCAAAGAATCTCCTAGTTTTCCATGGTAAAGCTCATATTTTTTCAAATGTTCTCCAAGCTCTCCGACCCTTTTTATAATATCCTTGGCCTGATCCTCTATTTGCATAGCTTTTAGACCCTGCAAAACAGTCTGAAGGTAAGCTAGAAATGAAGTTGGCGAAACGATAATAACTTTATGTTTTCCGGCCGCTCTTTGGATTAAATTTTCAGTATCTTCTGTCACAGAACCAATTTTATTTATAAGCAAATCATAATAGATAGCTTCGTGAGGAATAAACATAAAAGCAAAGTCCGTGGTGCCTTCCGTTGGACGAATATATTTTGAAGTCTCTGTTATCCTCAGTTTCAAATCGTTTATAAAAAGTTTTTCCAACCTATCTTTTTCACTAGGATCCTTTGCTTCTACAAGTCGGTTATAGTTTTCCAAAGAAAACTTTGAATCAATCGGAATGATTTTATCTTTTACAAAAACCACCGCATCTACTATTTCACCATTTGGAAAACCATACTGCATTTGGTAGTTCCCCGGAGGCAAGACATTTTTAAGCAATGTTTCCAAATAATACTCTCCTAAAACTCCTCTTTGTTTTGGATTTTTCAAAATATCCTGCAAATTCTTTAGTTGATCTGCAAAAGATATAACTTGCTTGTTTGTTTCATCTAGCTTTGTAAGCCCAACAGTAACTTCCCTAATAAGATTTGCAGATTCTGAAAGCTGAGACCTAACAGATTCATTTATATGTCTAGTATTTTCACCTATTTTGCTATCTACAGTTCTGTTTAATTCATTTATCTGCTGAAGAATAAGTTTTAGTCCAGTATCGTCTGTTTTTGACTTTGGTTTAAGAAAATACATAACCAAAACTCCCAAAATAACTCCTCCCAAAATAGCCAAAATTGTTAGTGTGTCCATGCAAATATTCTACCAAAAAAGCTTAAAATATGATATTATCATTTTGATTTTTTATATTTTAAATTTAAAACTAACATGTCACTACATCAAGAAATAAAAGAAAAAGTAAAAACAGCAATGAAGGAAAAAAAAGAAGTAGAACTTTCTGTTTACAGAGGACTTGTTTCTGCTTTTACAAACGAGCTTGTAGCAACAGGTAAAACTCCTCAAGATGAGCTTTCTGACGAAGAAGCTTTAAATGTAATAAGGAAAGCCGTAAAGCAAAGAAAAGACTCTATAGATCAATTTACAAAAGGAGGGCGACCAGAACTAGCCGAAGGAGAAAAAGCTGAGCTAAATGTCTTAGAAGCTTTCCTTCCGGCTCAAATGCCAAGAGAAGAGGTAAAAAAGGTTGCAGAAGCCAAAATCGCAGAAATGGGTATAACTGACAAAAGTAAGGCTGGACAGCTCATGGGAGCCATTATGAAGGATTTAAAAGGCAAAGCAGATGGAGATGTAGTAAAGTCTGTGGTGGATGAAATTTTAGGGTAAAGAATCCATTCTCAATTTTGAATAAAAAGAAAGAGGCGACCCGAGTCGTCTCTTTTTGTATTTGGCTATATCCTACTCCTCAGGACACTCACGCATAACTTTTGAAATTTCCATGACCCAAATATTTTTATTTGGATCAGGTAAATGTTGACTCAATATACAAGCCGCCCTGCGCCATTTAAAAATCATGGCGCATTCTGTAGTAGGTAGTGAAGAAGCTTGTAATACCCTTAAAGCCTGAACTACAACCTCTTTTTTATCAAAATCGTTTGGTATAAGAGGTATAATTTTTTCGATTCTCTCGTTTAATTTCTCAGCAGAAAAAAAAGAAACCTCCGAATCAACACCGGCTTGTTCCATGAGACCTCCAATTTTTATATTACAATAAATCTAATAAAAATCAATCCTATAGCGTATTTGCTCTTTAAATCTATATACTATTGACTTTTATATACAAAGTATGATATAATATATAACAGGAGGATAGATGGATAGAAACGAATGGGCTCGTAGGGTCCAGATCGTAACATCTCAAGTTTTAGAGAAATACCGATCACTCGGTGTTGCTCTAAAAAAACAAGAAATGTGGAAGTTGGCATACAGCTTTTCTGTCCAAGAAGTTGGGCAGGAGCAAGCCACTTCTTTCACAAAGTCCGTTTTGGGAGAAATCTCGAGACGGAAAAATAAAAGCCATACCGGGGTTATACCAAATGTAAACACCCCGATGTGGGCCGGACTCCCCCGTGGAGACCGTGACTAGGACAGGGGTAACCAACTTTTTCGGTTACCTCTTTTTTTTATATTTAAATTTTTTACTACAATATATTGTAGTAAATTTTATCTCTTTTTATACTTCTTCAAAATAGTTGCTTCTATCTCTTCCCTATTTCCACCATAACTTAGATATGAAAGTTGTTTCAAAGCATCCACAATAGCTGGATTCCCTTGCGGAGGAGGCAATGTTTTTATATTGAAAGCTTTTGCTGGGCGTCCGTTTACTAGCATTTTTATATAAGCGTTTCTATTTTCAATATTCATAATATCTCGAGCAGTAAAAGCTGGGGCAAATTGCTTTTCTAAATATTCTGCATCTTCTGCACCTACCCTAAAGGAGGCAATCGACCCAACGTTTCCAAAAACAGCATCCCTAATTCCCTCTTCTAATTGTGCGATAAACTGATGAGCAATATTTAATGAAAGTTTGTATTTTCTGGCTTCAGAAAGAATTGTGGAAATAGAGTTTGTTGTAATATTTTGAAACTCATCTATATAAAGATAAAAAGGAGGAAAATTAGTACCAATAACATCTGCTCGAGACAGAGCTGACATCAAAATTTTTCCAACCAAGATAAGTCCAATAAGGTTTGCATTTATATCTCCCAATCTTCCTTTTGAAAGATTCACCAAAAGAATTTTCTGGCCGTCCATTATGTCCCTAAAATTGAAAGAAGATTTTTCCTGAGCAACAATGGGGCGCATAACATCATTGGCCAAAAATACATCAAACTTGCTTGTAATATATGGCACAATGTTTGCCAAAGCAGCTTCACCACCGGCCTTTTCTGCTACTTCTTTCCAAAATTGCACTACCACAGGATTTTTGCACCTAGAAAGTTTTAAGTCTCTGTAATTTTTATCAGCCATCACTCTAGAGACATCCAAAAGAGTAGAACCTGTTTCCGGATCTTCTATGACAAGCATTGTGGCATTTCTAAAGTATTGTTCAAACATCGGTCCCATAGACTCTGGTACACCTCCATAAAGCTTTTGGAAAATACTAAAAAGCTCGTTGACCACAAAAGTTTTTTGCTCTGGAAAACTTCTGTCATATTCGAGCATATTTAGAGCCATTGGACGCTCTGTATAACTTGGATCAAAATAAATAACATCTGGAAATCTTTCTTTGGGAACATTTGCAAGGACGTCCAAAATATCTATACCATGAGGATCGATAAAACAAACTCCATGACCATTTTGAATATCTTGAATGATCATATTTTTTAGGAGAGTTGATTTTCCTGTACCAGTCTGACCGATAGTATAGAAATGCCTTAATCTATCATCATCTGCCATATATACTTTGGTTTCGTTGTTTCTATACGAATTAAGTCCCAACAAAGTCCCAAAAGAAGACAAGTCTGCTGGCGGAGGGGCTTCTACCAAAGTGCTTTTTCTAAGTTGAGGATTTGGAGAAAGATTTGTTTGATTGAAATGAGAAAGAGTTGTTAGCTCTGATATGTTTAAAGGAACTAAATTTTTTGGATCATAAGTTCTAAAAGAAAAATTCCTAAAAAGTCTTTGCAATTCTTTTTTCTCTGGCCTTTGCCAATCTATACCGTTTGAATTTGTATCAGAAAATTGATTGAAGCTAGATTCGATCTCTTTCAAGATTCTCTCTGAATCAGATCTATTTTTTGTAGAAACAACCACTCTTATATTTGTAGCTAAAACAGGAGAAGAAATTTTCCTTTTTATTTTTTCTATTGCGAGAGTATCTATTTTTTGTTTATCTTCTTCTGTTGGAGCCTTTTGACCAACAAGAAGATTCTTAATAGCATTTCCGATTTCTTTACCAAAACCTTCTTCCATTTTGACAGCATCTTTTGTTTTGACTCCAGACTCTATCTGATCTATTGCATAAGTAAATTTTTTGTTGAAATAATCCCCAGCTGGAGAAATAACAATCTGAAGGGCGGCCCCCTCTCCATCTTTTTCAATTTTAGAAAAAGAATTCAGTATGACATTCATTGGATCATGATCAAACTGCTCATAGGTCTTGATTGGAAAAACAGGACTTTCCTTTAAGCTTGCATACGAAGCCAAAGAAACTCCTTCTTCATTGAAAATATTATAATCATCTACAACCTCTGTCAGGCGAGCATTGTGGAAGATAGAAAGAATTTGTTTTTCAAAAAGATCTGTGTGTTCTCTCGGTACGGCAACATAAAAGACAAATTGATCACTAGATTCTGGATTGGCTATTTCTATTACAATATGATTTTCTGTTTTTTTGGAATAAATAGAAAGCATTCCAGAATAAAACTGCTCCATACCAGAAATTATCTCTTTGAGTGTCTTTGGATTTTCTTTTCCTTCTTCTTCTGGTAAAACAAACTCGTATAATTTCATCCCTATACCTCTGGTTACCATTTCTTTTTCCTTAAGCCCTTTGACCTTATGTTCCTGTAAAAAGTATTGAACCAAAAAACGATGAAAATCATCCTCCAGATGAGGATCTTTCATTTTGGCCAAAACAGAAAAAGTGTTATGAATTCCCTTTTGGTTCATTATCTCTACCAGTCCTTTTATCTTTTTATCGTGTTTGTCTGGAGAAAGCTTCATACGGAAAGCTTCCATCTCCTCTTCAGAAACTTGATAATCCTCGTGCAAAACTTCTTTTGATAAAGTATCTTTATATTTTGATATTTGCTCCCCCACTATTATTTTTTTATCTGGAGAAAAATTTCTTTCTGTTAGTTCTTTTTCTTTTTGAGCTATTTTTTCACGCAAAAAATTTATTTCCTCTTCTGGAGAATTAAAATTTTGAGAGTATTTTTCCATGTCTTAAGTATATATGATTTACAAAACCTTATCTACAAAAAGTGTGTATTATTTTGCCATGTAAAACTTTTTCTGTTTTTGATTTAGTTTTTCCAGAGAATACCTAAGCATGGTCCTCGGCATTTTTTTGTAGTGTTTGTCCAAAAATGAAAGCAAAGTTTTCAAATCTTTCTTGCCAGCCTCCCTTAGCATCCATCCAACAGCCTTTTGTATCAAGTCATGACTATCGGAAAGTAAAATCTCTGAAATTTTTACGGTGTCTTTCAAATCTTTTTCTTTTATAAAAGCAAAAGTGGAAACTATAGAAATCCTTCTCTCCCACAGGCTTTTGGACTTTGCCAGCCTGTACAAAACACTCCTGTCTTTATCCAAAAGATGATCGCCTAAAATATACGGCGCAGAGGTATCAACCAGATCCCAGTTATTTATATTTTTTGTATTTTTCAAATAAAACTTAATAATCTTTTCTTTGCTTTTTGGATCAGAAGCATCGTATTGCATGACCAAAATCTCTAGAGCGGTAAACCTGTGCTCGTGAATTTTTGAATTCAAAAGTTTTTGTACCTCTGCCAGAGGTAAATTTTTATGTTTGACCGCAAATTTTCTTTGTTCTGGAACACTAATACCTAAAAACTTATCCCCTTCTCCATACTGACCTTTCCCGGTTTTGAAAAAATTTAAAAATACCTTCTCTTTTTCCGAATTTTTTAATTTATTTAAATCTTTAATAACATCTTCATATTTCATAAATTTATTATATAACAAAAGGCCGACACAAAGTGCCGGCCTAGAAACTACTTTGGCAAGGTTGCCATTAACCCGAAGATGGCCAAAAGACCACTCAGGAAGAAAAAAAGAAAAAATGGCCTGTATCCTCCCATCTCGCCTCCTTTCTTCAGGATAATCCTCAGCTAACTTTTTGTCAAAGTGGATTATTTTTTGAGTTTTTTATCTCCTTCTGCAATAAATCTCCTTAGGAGATCCTGTGCTTGATCTACTTCACCTGCATCTACTAAACAAAAAATTGCTCTGAACCTTGCTTCAATACCCTCTAGTTCTTCAAAAGAAGTTATTTCGGCTAGTTCTAAAGCTAAATTGGCCGCCTGCAACCAGGCTTTTTTAGATTCCTTGGTATTTTTTGGAAATTGCATGGCAACAGATAGTTGCCCTGACAGATTGTTTTTTAAGATTGCTTTCCTGTCACCATTATTTGGCATGTGAAATTTCCTCCAGATGAAATTCTTTAATATTTTCTTTATTTTGTCAATTATAAAACCCCACCAAGTGGTGGGGTGAATTTGTTCTGGTTACGTCCTAGACCGGCAGCTGTCACTACGGACAACCTGATGGATCGGGAATACTCCGGATCCAAAGTTCTCTTGCGAGAAGTCGTGTCTCATATCCCGAGGGCTATGGTGCTTTTCCGAGGATTGTAATTGCCTCAGTCCACACAGATACCCCAAAAACAAATCCGCTAAAATACTATCATTATTTAAAAGGTTTGTCAATTTTTACTCTGTAACCAGTACCCCACCTCTATCTTCCCAATGTATTATTCCCCCAATATTTTCAGCATTTTGAAAACCAAGAGAACGAAGTTCTAATTCTGCTTCCCCAGCTCTACTTCCAGAACGACAATAGACATATATAGGAATATTTTTTGGAAGCCCTACCACCGTCTCTGCACTTATATCACCAAGAGCAATATGTTGTGCTCCCTCTATATGCCCCTCATCCCACTCTGACTTTTCCCTAACGTCTAAAAGTACTATTTCTTTATTCTTTACCTTTTCTAAAATTTTCTGTGGTTCCATTTTATTAAAAACATTATATTCTTCTTTTTTTTTTTTTTTTACTTTGCAAGTATCCCCAGAACATCTCGAGACATTTATTCCAAAACCAATAAAAACAAAAGCTATTATAACACTAAGGGCGATATAAATTTTTTGACTCTTTTCCATACAAATATTTTAAATACAAAAACACTACCCAGAAACTACGGGGAATTTACCGAAATATCTATCGTCACTTATAAGGTCAATTAAAATTTTTGCCACCTTTTTTCTCGAGGTCAAAAGCTCTGCTGGACCACCATCTGTTATTTTGTATTCTAAAACTTCTTTTTGACTATCACCAAGTTTTAAAACTCTAAGCACAGAAAAATCCAATCCTGATCCTCTCAAAACTTTCAAATGCTCTATCCCATCATTTATTCTTTCTGGATCAACTTTTTGGACAGCAAAATTCAAAAATTTATCCAAAAGCGAAGGCTTATCCCCCTCTACCCTAGCCCCTGTTCCAGTTAGACTTAAAATTCTTCTGACTCCCAACTCTTTCATTGCTTTTGTAATATTTGCAATTCCTTTTGTCTGCATCAATGGATCAGATCCTTTTATGTGCCCCAAGACACTTATGACTGCTTCTGTACCTTTTATGGCATCAAGTACAGCAGGATAATCCATAACATTTCCCTTTTTGATTATCACACCTTGTGGAAAATATTTATTTGACCCTTCTCCATATACAAAAGCAACCACTTCAAAGCCTTTCAAACTAGCGTATTTAACAACCTCCACCCCGGTCCTACCATCCGCCCCAAATATACAAATTTTCATACTAAAATTATATCAGAAAAATTGGTTTTAAATTAAACTTTAGTCTTCCAGTTTATTTCAAACGAAATTGAATATTTTCCAGGAATTTGCCATTTGGAAAACCTAAAACAAAGTAGTTGAAACTTATTGTCTGCAATTTTTCCTAGCCCCCACCTATTCAAAGTTAGTTCAATATCTATAACCATTATACAAACCATTGTACCATCTAAATTTATGTAAAAAAAGAAAATGGTCGGCGAATAACATCACCGACCATTATGAGAACTAAATTTCTACTAATTAGAACCAACTCAGCTTCCTCCATTTAAAGACAGGTCTATCTTTTGTCTCAAATTCTACATCACCAATCATCTCCTCCAGCTTTTTTTTAGAAAAAAGAGACAAGGGTATACTGACTTCTTCTAAGTAGTGCTCATCAACACTGCCCACAAAATATACTATTCCTAGCTTATCATTCATATAACCCAAACACTTCGTAATTTTTGAAGAGATATCCGGAAAGATCTTTTGAATTTCAGATAGTATTTCTCTATCAGTTGTCAAAACAATTTCGTTTGAATAAGTTATGGCTGGGACAAATAAATCTAAGCTATTGTCTACCTCTAAAAAGTAAACAAAACCCAGCCGAAAGTCCTCATGAGGACTTTCTATCAGGGATTTCAAATTCTTTGTCGATTCTGCGTTCACAACAATTTCCTCCTCCACAAATACTAAACATTTTCACCTTTTTGTCAATAAAAAAGACTCGAGGTTTATCCTCGAGTCTTCCTTTCAGGTTCCATAACATAAAATTTGTACTTCAGGAGCAGGGACACATCATCTATCCCCTCTTGCTCTTCATACTCGCCTGTAGATGCAAAGCTAACAGGAATACGATGGAGTCTAGATATACGGTTGATATTTCTTCTCTCAGTTGAATCAGAGAAACCTTCTTTCCTCCACTTAAAGGCAGAGATTGGTTCATTTTGTATTATCTGAAAATAGCGAATAAAATCCTTTTCAATTCTTCGAAGAGGTAAGGCAAGCAATGCTTCAAAGTACTCCTCGGTAAAAGGTTCGTCCGACTGGACCATTTTTGGACCAACAGGGGCCTTTTTCCTGTGTATGTTTACATCAAGGCGCAGATCAGGCCCTTTTGGTATATACTCTACTTTAACGCTAACTCTGACATCGTGCCCAAACGGACAGTTTGCAAGAACTGTGCGGCTATTCCATATAACAGATTCTATATTTCTTTTCAAATCAGCAGGAACCCGCACTAATTTATTCCCGCGTTCAGAACTACTCATACATTCACCTCCGCAGTAAATATATCCAAAACTAAAATAAAATCAAATTTTTCTCTTCAATTAAACCCCAAACAAACCTTGTTTGTATTCTTCGATTAGTTCTCTTGCAGTTTGTGGTTCTGGATTTGGATTCCCATCATCAAGAAGTCCTTCTGGGATAGAGTCTGCTAACTCCTCTGCTTTGGCCAGATCATCATTCAAAAGTGAATAATAAATCTCAGTAATTTTATTGCTGTTATCTTCAGGATTAAGCTCCATTGCTTTTGCCCCAAATTCTTTTGCTTTTTCTTTATCTCCAAACCTACCCATTGCCACACTCATAGCGTGATGGTACCAAAACCAAAGTATCATTTGCCTCCACTCTTTTTCTTCCTCTGTCAGTAAATTCTCGTCAATATTCTCAATAATGTTTTTTATTCTATTTGTAATTAGATGAGGATTATTATAATCCCACTCCTTTGACTTCATTAGTTCTTGATCCGCTTTAGTATATAGATCTTCTAACTCTTTAGGACTATTTGCACCAATCAAATTATAAGCTTCTTTCATTGGACTATTTTCAGTATCAAATTGTTGCGACAGCTTTTCCATATATCCACAATATCACTTTTTATAAAGAGTGAAAAATGGAAGCCCTAGCTGTTTTGTTTCTTCAGTTATGTTCATTTTATGTTTTCCTTCCAAACCTCAATAATCCAATTCTTTTTATCAGGAATTCTTTTACGCCAACCTGCTTTTGCTTCTTTGATTGTCTTCCCTATCTTCCACGGATCCATCCAACCTTTATTAGTCTTTAACAAAAAGTGTCCAGCTCGGTATATTTTACCTCGCCTGACAAAAACAATAGTTCCAGCTTTTATTCTCCTATCACCCCAGCGTTTTGCACTATATCCTTTAACTTTATATCCAAATTTCTCTAAAGCTAGGGCAAAATCTTTTGTATAAAATCCCGTCGTCTTATCTTTCGTCCGTCCTCCTTCAAAATGCTTGAGCATTTCTTTGTATGTAATTCCAACAAGCGATGCAGCGCAAGCCACCCCACACCCCATCGGTCCTTCTTGTGTTACTAATTTCATAAATTTATTTTTCAAACAAATTTTAAAAATCTATTTGGTCAAAATCCATTTGCTCTTTTGGAATACCCTTTGAAATTCCATAATCAACTACATTTTGTATTTCTTCTCTATCATCTCGTCTAAATTCAAAAATTCTGCCACCTTCCCCATCATCCGCCCCAAAAGCCACTATCAACTCATCTTTATTATTTTCTTTGTATCCATCCATATACCAAGGAATATTTGCTTCATCATAATGCTTTACCATCTGTTTCTGTAACTCTTTAACTTCCTCCTTAGTTGCTAAAACTTCGTCAACACTTATCCAGGCATCTCTTTTTAATTTTTCTATAGTTTTAGCACCCAGTTTATCCAAAATGCCCACATCTTTAAATGCACCACGAACAACTCTCATTTTGTATTTATTTTCTGCCATAAATTTATTTTACATCACTTTTTATAAAGGGTGAAAAATGGAATTTCATTTATTCCTATGTAGTTAAACATTTTGTAATTACATAAATAAAAAATTCCTGAAATACAATCAGGAATTTTTTATTTTTAAAAACTCAAAAATCTTTCTCTAGCATGAAGTCTAGAATGAGCGCTTCTGGACATAACCCAAAGATTATTTTTTCTAAAATTTCTTTTATTACCATCTAAATGATGGACAACAAATCCTTTAAATATTCTGCCTCCAACTTTAGCGGCAGCAACCGTCCTGTGAACCAGTAAACCTGTATTTTTCCACCTTGGGTAACCTTTTTTATCTATATACTTATTATCCATTTATATATTATATCATATAATATATATAAAGTCAATCTACTAATTAACCCCCAATTACCTATTAATACACTTAATTAAAGATTTGAAGTTTTAACCTGTATTCCAAACGACTGTTTTATTATAAAAAGGCAACATCTTTTGTACTTTCGTACACATACCCAAAAATTTTTGAGGTTTTTGATTCGATCAATCCTTCATCATACGGCTCAGGTAGTTCATCATACAAAACATCTTTGATTGTTACCAAAACTTTTGCTCTACCCTGTTGAGTTTTTCTCCAGTCAAGTACAAAGGCTTTTTGTTTCAAAGTTTTCAATAAATCTTTTGCAACCTTCTTAATCTCTTTAATTTCACTTTCTTTTAAATCTTCTTTGTAAAGCAAATCAAAAATCGCAAGCTCTTCTTCGGTCAATTCTTCTCTCACACCTCTTTTTTCTTCATCATTCAAAGATTCTGCAAATTTCATCAAAGCCTCAAAAAACTCTTCAATATTTTTTGACCCAGAATTATATTCTGAAAGTAATTTTTCAAATTGTTCTACTAGTTTTTGTCTAGTCGGGTTCAAACTCACCAATTCTTCAAGTTTTTCTTTCAAAGATTGCTTCAATTTTTCCGCCTCTTTTCGTTTATTTTTCTCAAAATACTTTCGCAATTTCTCAAAATCAATCTTACTCAAATCATATGGTTTATAATCTTCAGAAATCACATAGCCTTCGGCAGTAATCGCATTATCAAGAAGCTGTTCAATAGCATCTGCAACGTCTTCTACATTCACATCTTTTCGAGTCAGAACTCGTACCCTCTCTGCTAAAACTCGATACAATTTAACCACATTGAAAAACTCACTCGCACCTGGATCGGGCATAATAGCCCCCAAAAGACTTGTCGCGCGATTACTCATAGTCAAAAATTCATTCTTGGATTCCTCATCAGTCAAAATAGCATCGACTGCATTTTCTATCAAAGCCAATTTTTCAAAATCTACTGCTTCACCAATTTGCACAATATTGATTCCATATTCACTACAATATTTATCAAGCTCGCCCAAAACCCCTCGTAATTCATTTACCAGTTCTGTTTTTGGTTTTATCGGCTTTGCATCTTCATCACCTCGCGCCCCATAAATAGCCAACGCTTTTTTCAAACTTCGAAATACTCCGATATAGTCCACAATCAATCCATTTGTTTTTGCGCCCCACACACGGTTTGCACGAGCAATCGTTTGCATCAAAGTGTGATTTTTCATTGGCTTATCCAGATATACCGTCGAAATAATCGGTGCATCAAATCCAGTCAGCCACATATTGCACACAATCACAATTTTCAAAGGGTCATTTACATCTTTGAATTTCTTTTCCAAATCCTCATTTATCATTCTTCGGCGATGAGTTTCTATATCAAGCCCAAGCTTTCGGAAATCATCCACTTCGTTTTGAGCCGAACTCATCACCACCGCAATATCAGGACAGTTTGGTTGCGTTTTCATTTTGTCATACATTTTCACCGCAGTTGGTCGATCTATCGCAACAAACAGTGCTTTACCATCATTTCCTTGATTGTTAAAGTGTTCAATCACATCACGGGCAATAGTGTTCAATCGTTCTTCTCTCGTGATCAAATGATATTCAGTATTAAATTCTCGCTCAAGCTTTTTCTCTTGATCATCATCAAGCTCAAAAGTCTCAAGCACTGTTCCCAAATCGTGCCCCAAACTCTCCAAATCAATCTGCAGCTCTGGAATACGGTTCTCGTAATACAGTGGCACTGTCGCCTTGTCATCCACAGACTGTTTGAAATCATAAATACTGACATAGTCTCCAAAAGTACCCTTTGTTAGCTCTTCTTCACCTGAAATAAGCGGAGTTCCGGTAAAACCAATAAATGAAGCATTCGGCAAAGCGAGGCGCATATTGAGGGCCAAAGTGTCATACTGACTTCTGTGTGCTTCATCGGTCATCACTATAATATCGCTTCTATCTGAAAGCTTTGGAAACTCTTTTTCTCCTTCTTGTAATTGGAATTTATGAATCAAAGTAAAAATATTGCGATGGTCTTCGGTCAAAAGCATTCTCAAATGATCAACACTTTTCGCTCGCACCATTTCCTCTGGTTCAAGCACCGCACCCACACCTTTAAAATTTCCGTAGATCTGCTTATCCAACTCTTGTCTGTCTGTCACCACGAGGAAAGTATAATTCCCTTCATATTTTCGCAAAATCTTTTGAGCGAAAAATACCATAGAATAACTTTTTCCTCCTCCTTGTGTATGCCAAAATACCCCAATTCGCCCATTGTTTTCTTCTCGCTTTTCAAAAGATTTAATCGCATTATTTACTCCTAAATACTGATGATTTTTCCCAATCAACTTTATCGTCCCTTTGTTTGTCTCTTGAAACAAGATAAAATTTTCAATAATATCAAGCAAGCGCGATTTGTCACACATACCACGAAGCAGGGTTTCCAAATCAACCCTTCCTTTTTCTTCTTCATCACTAATTCTTTTCCAATCAGAAAAATGTTCAAACCCACTCGTAATAGAACCCATCTTTGCATCAAGTCCATTTGAAATAATCAAAATCTGGTTATACCAAAATATCTGCGGAATTGTGTCCTTGTAGTCTCGAATATTTCCATCAAAGGCATCTCGCAAGTTTTTGTGCGCAGCTTTGAGCTCGACAAACACTAACGGCAACCCATTCACAAAACCCACCAAGTCCGCTCGGCGTTTATACATATCACCCATAATCCACATCTGCGACACCAAAGTAAAATGATTGTTCTCTGGATTATCAAAATCAATCACACGCACCGTTTCCACATCACGAGTTCCGTCATCACTCACCACATCCACCTTGACCCCGTTTTTCAAAAGCTCATAGATTTCTTTGTTCGCTTTGACCATACTCATTTTTGAGCGGTCTTTGATGATTTCTTCTATTGCTTCATCAATAGCACTTTTTGCGATGTTTGGATTTAATTTCTCCAAAATAGTCCGAAGACGAGAAAACAAGACAACCTGACCCTGATGTTCCCTCCCAAGCCTTGCATCACCTTCGTCAGTATAGGCATTCACAAAATCCATTTCGCTGTCTTTTCCAGCCCAAAGCTCCGACAAAAGCCGGATTGCAGGTTGTTCTATGAGATTGTCTTCGTTAAAGGGGTTCATGTAGTTATATATTAGCCTATTTATTAAGTATTTTCCAACGGGTCGGTAACAGTAATTTTTTCTCCAAATTCATTTTGTAATGCTGATTTTAAACCAGAATCATGTGTAATAACTTCAATTGATAATTCACTAAATAAATTTTTAGGGTGGCTTAATGCAGTTTTAACCAAAGCTATTATTGAAATATCAGCAATGCTTTTTAACCCGTAAAACGAAATCAGGTTATTATATTTATTTATATAAATCTTGTAATTTTTTAAAAAATCAACTTCATTAAATTGGTTTTCAAAATGACTATTTTCTTTTACATCTTTGAAATTAATTTTACTAAGAATATTTTTAAAATTATCAGAAATACTTTTCAAATTATCTAATTCAATACTCAAATCTTCTGTAATATAAAAATCTTGGGATAAATCTATCCCCTTCACTTCATTTCTTACAATCTTATTTAAAATATTTGTGTCAATAATTTTCATATTTCTGATTTATATTTAGCCCATTTATCTTTTCTAAATTTTGCAAAGATTAATATTTGAGCTTGATTGGGATATATTTTATTATTTTTAATAGCAAAATTAATTTTCTCAAAGGCAATATCTCCACAAAATCTTTTAACTGATGTGGAGATATTTCTTTGACGAGGGAAAAACTCTTCTTTTATCTCCTGAATTATTGTAGGTTTCTTTTTAGGAAGTTTTAGAAAATTGTGCACTTCTTTAGTAATTTTTTTTCTTAATCTCAAGATAAATAAAATAGCAGTATAAGAAACTTTATACTTTTCTTTTAAATCATTTATTAAGTCTTTATTTACATCTTCAGAATTTATTTTATCTGTCACAGAAAAAGGCAGCAATATTCCCGACGTAATTTCATTTATCAACTTAAATTTTTTATCTTCCTTAACTTTTTTTATTGAATAACTTTCAATTGAATAAAGATAATCTTCCATACCTATAACAACAAGAAGATAAATGAGTGTGTATATTTGTCTATAATGATTTTCATCTGGGTTAATCTCACTTGATAAAAAAATAAAAGGTATTTTTTTATCTTTCACCACAAAACCACTTGTGTTTTTAAAAAGTTCGAATGAATTTTTTACTCTTGGGAGAATATTATTACTGTCATTAACACCTTGAGAAATATTTATATCTTTTTTTGACTGAATTTTTTTAATTAAATAATCTTTAGCTTTTTCAGCTGTTTCTCTTGATCTAAAATAATCTAAATCTATATCAAAATAATTCAAAATATAATCAATTGAGTCTTTTATATTTTTTCCTTTTAAAGACCCAGCAAACTGACAAATAAAACCCTCAGGTAATTGACTCGAAGTAAAAGATTGAATTCTTATTTGACGGTCAATAATTCTTTTTGAAGTTATTTCTCCGGAATCAGAATTTTTTCTTTTATGTATTTTTAATATTTCTTTTGGAAATTTATCTATACGATTTTTTTCAATATTTTCTAGTTCTTTTTTTAGATTTTCCTCTTCCAATAAAAACATCTGCCAAGGAGTTTGAATTTTATCACTAATATCTTTTAACTCTTTTATAGTAATAGAACCCTTAGAAAAAGCTTCTTGAAAAGTCTTGTGTTGAATTAATTTTTCTTCAGGATAAAAATTAAGTATTCTTTTAATTACTGAATCCTCTAATTCAACAGCCTCGGTATTTTCCACTTTTAAAATCATACATTTATCTCACCTCAACTCTACCGCCGACTAACTGCGGAATGAGGATGTCTCTTGTTTTTTGTAAGTTTTGGTTTTGGAAAACTAAATTTGAAATATCATTAAATATCGGAAGTATTATTTGATTAAATTCTTTTATGGTCTGTAAATCTGGAATTATTATTTCTGTATTATTCACATCATCTTTATTGATATGCGGCTGAGCACTACCAGTAGATTTTGCAACTAAATCTTTAATTATTTCTGATATTTTTAAATAAATATATTCGTTATAAATATTTTCTTTATCATAAATACCCACAACAGACTGATTTGCACAACATTCTATTTCGGTTAAACTAAATTGCCCAAGTGTAGCACCAGTAATTGCAACTAATGTTGTTCTCTTTGGCATCATTTTTGTTGCTGATTTATTCACTGCTTCTTCTGTGATAAATTCAGACTGATCGAAAACCCTAAATTCATTTATCTTTCCAGAATTGATCCATGAAATTGTTCCATTTTGCCAATACGAATCAACTGCTCTTGATGGTGTGCCACCTAAAACAGTAACAAATCTATCTCCTATTTTCTTCACCTCCCACCCATTAGGTAATCCATCTTTTACAGGTTTTACAAACCATTCTTTGTAGAGGGTTTGGGCGAGGGTTTCGAGGGTTTTTATTTTCTTTTGATTCACTTCAATCAAATCATCATACGCCGAAAGCACCTCCGCAATTTTCTTTTGTTCGGAGAGAGGAGGGATTTCAATCATTTGATCATAAGCTACATTCCTATTTAAACCAGGAACAGCAGCGTCACTATTTAAACTTTTCAAATCAAGACTTTTTAAAAGGTAATAACTATATCTCAAATCATATTCTTTAGAATTTTCAACATAAAACACAGTATCAATAGGAAAAAAATTTTCTTTTGAATAATACACTTCACCGATAGAACCTTTTCTACCAATAATAATTCCAGGTGCTTTTATTAAAAATTCATTATGATAACCAACAACACCACCAGAACCATATACGGGAAATTCTCCATAGACTCTATTTCTTTCGGGTAACCCTTTGCCATACTTAAATTCAAGTAAAGTTCCCAACTTCACCCTCCTCCACTCCGCCTTGCGAGTTTTCTCCCCATTATTCTTTTGTGTCGTTTGTGTAGGCATCCCAGTACTAAAATTTTAAATTAAAACTAATAATTTTATCAGCGTATATCTCCTTATTCTTTTGTGTATTTTTATTTAACATAATAAAAAATTTAGTATGGGACAAGTATATTATTTCAATAAATCATCAAGTTCAGCATTCAGAAGTGCCGACTTGGTCAAGACGATTTGTTCACTTCTCACTAAATTATCTGCAGTCATACGAACAATTTTTGTTCTGATTTCATCAGTCATTACTTCTCGATTTGTCTTTGCAAGATATTTTTCAACCTTTTCATGGAAAAGTGTTGTGTATTGCATAATCTTATTTCCAGAAAATCTATCTTTATCTTCTGCTGAAATATATTTTTCAAGGTCTGTATTTATCTCTGTTGGAATATTTCCATCACCAAATTCCATCCAGTAGTCGCTGATGGTGAAAATAAATCTTACACGGTGGTTTTCTGTGGTTTTGTAATAGTAAATAAACGAATAATTATCAGAACGAAAATCCTGATGCAAGCGAATCATTTCTAGCTCTGTGACTTGATAAATC
>CAZKCA010000001.1:0-108987 GCA_964551495.1 uncultured Candidatus Saccharibacteria bacterium | reverse complement strand
CATTCATTTTAAAAGTCAGTTTATCAAACAGTTCCTGAAGATTTTTTACATTGATATTTTTTGCTTTAAGATAGTCCAGATCCGGGATTATTCTTTTGTTCATATACCAAAGCAGGTCATAAATATCTCGCCCTTTTTCACCAAAAATATCTTGTCCAACATTTCTTTCACCACGAAGGAAAATTGCCGCGATTTTACTCGCCATAAGGTTGGACATATTATATGTTTTGATAACAAAAGAAAGCTGATTGCGGTTGATTGGGATGCGTTCGGTAGTTGTTTTTGGTGCAGAGAAAAAGTTTAAATCTACTTTTACATGCACCTGGTCCGATGTGTGACCCAAACCAAGACCTTCACCAATATGGAAGTTGAGTCGGAGCCCGCGAGAACCTACTATTTTTATAGAAAGAAATTCGTCTTCGGTGCCATATGTTTTTTTGAAGTAATCGTTGATATCGTTTTTGAGTTTTTCGAGAAGATCTGACGTTGGCTCAGTATCAATTTCAAAATCCAAATCAACAGACATTCTATCAAGTCCGTGACAAATACGAAGCGCAGAACCACCATACATGGTCCACTCACTGTATTCTGGATGATGATAAATACAATCGAGAATATAGAACTGCAACTCTTCTTTAAGAGCGTTTCTCTTTGCTTCAATATAAACACTTCCTATTGCGTTTATTTCATCAAGTCTACTTTTTAGTTTTAGAAAAATTTGATTATTCATATGATTATTTTAAATATTCTTTTACCATTGCGTAAAATACATTTTTATCTTCTTCTGCCATTTCTTCAATATCAATACGCAAACTTTCTACTAATGAATCAATTTGTTCAAAAGAAATCCCTCGAAACTGATTTGTTTTGAAATACAATAGATCAAACAAAGCTTTGGCTGGTGTTGCAATGTAATATTCAAAATCTTCTTTTTTGAGAATAAAATCTTTAAAAAGTTTTTTATTTATTGAGTGATATGAAAATGTCCCAATTTTTGTTTCGTAATCACGAGTTATTTTTTCTGACACACAAGTAATTGTATTGATTGCTTCTGTGGTAAGTCCGTAATACTGAAGAGCAGTCCAAGAGCTGATATATGAAGGCGTGCGGAGAATGTTTGCAAGATAAAAAAGATACGAAGTTTTATCTTTGTTTTTCTCGTAAAAGTCTGTTGTGGTGTATAAACCGTTTTTCAATAAAATAATTTCTTTATTTGCAACAGATCGAGAAAGATATGAATTTACAGTCGCATCTGATACAGAAAATTCCTTTGCTAAACCAGAAAAAGCCTTTTTAGTAAAAAAGGGTTCTTTTTTAAGATTTTCAATTATATTCGTTCGGTATTTCACTTTTTATATGATATCATATAAATTCTGAAAAGCAAACAAAAATGTGTATAATTATACATAAACTATACACATTTTATACATATTCTGATTTTGGCTTGTAAAATAAGGCTTTTTATAATATTTTCTTCAGATTTTCTTTAATTTTTTTCTCTAAAACTGCTGATTCTTTGAATAGATTCTCTAGGTTATTTGAGAGATTTTGGACTTTTTCTTGGAAATCCTCTTCAGATTCTTCTACTACTTCAGTTCCCACATATCGCCCTGGGTTGAGTGAATATCCTGCTTCGGCGACTTCTTGAATTGTTGCAACCTTACATAGTCCTTTTACATCTTCGTATTTCCCTGCCCCACTTTCTCCACGATACGAACGAACAATATTGGCGATTTGATCTATTTGCTCTGGCGTAAATTCTCTATGCGCGCGATCAATTTGTTGGTAAATATTTCTTGCATCAATAAAAAGAATTTTATCTTTTCTATCAGTATTTATTTTTCCCTTATCAAAAAACCAAAGTGTACAAGAAAGAGTTACGGTATAGAAAAAATTTCCACCAATCGCAACCATCACATCTACCACACCTGACTCAATCAATTTTTTTCTAATTTCAAGTTCTGTTCCTCGTGCATCACTCGCAGAATTTGCCATAACAAATCCTGCGCGTCCGTTTTTGTTTAAGCTTTCATAAAAATGCTCAATCCAAAGATAGTTTGCATTATCTACCGTTGGAATACCAAGTCTATATCTTTTATCTTCTCGTACTTTTTCCTTGTCTACACCGCTGACATTAAAAGGAGGGTTTGCCATAACAAAATCAAATTGCCCGACACTTTCATGTAAATCTTCATAAAAAGTATTTCCTTGTTTAATTTGTCCTTCGAGTCCGTGTACTGCAAGGTTCATTTTACACAAATCGGCACTTATTCCTGATTTTTCTTGCCCATAGATTGAAATAATATTTTGAGTACTGTTTTTATGCTTCTTTACAAATTCTGCACTTTGGACAAACATACCACCTGACCCACAGGCTGGATCATAGACTTTTCCTTGGTACGGTTCGAGGATTTCTACAATCAATTTTACAAGTGAGGTCGGAGTAAAGAACTCTCCTCCACCCTGACCTTCTGCCATAGCAAAACTTGAAAGGAAATATTCATAAATTTTTCCAAAAACATCACCTTCTACATCCATTGGGATTTCACTAAAAGTTTTAAGAAGTCCAATCAAAATATTATTTTCAAGTTTGTTATAGGTTTTTGGTAATACTCCTTTGAGGTTGGGATTATATTCTTCAATCTCTTTCATTGCATCATTGATTGATTTTCCAATATTTGCACCTTCTTTGAGATTGAGTAAACATGAAAAACGAGCAATTTCTGGAATATACATTATTCCTTTTGCTTGATATTCTTCAGGACCGATCTTTCTTTCACGCACAACAGATGCCCCAGATTTTTTAACATTCTTCAGTTCATTATCCGCGTGTTCAAATTTAAATTCAGCAAATCGCAAGAAAATAAGCCCGAGGACAGGTTGAGAATATTGATGGACAGTAAGACCAGAATTTGCTCGTAATGAGTTTGCAGCGTCCCACAATCGTTCTTCTAATTTTTTAAGACTTTCTTTTACCATATTGTCTATTTATAACATTTTTTCTTTCCTAAAACTATAAAAGCTTTTTGAAGTTATTATCACGTGATCCTCTATTTCTATCCCTAAAATCTCTCCTGATTGTTTAAGTCTTTTTGTAACGTCTTTGTCTTCTGGCGAAGGTTCTAAACCTCCAGAAGGATGATTGTGTGTCAAGATAATACTTCCAGCGTTAAGTCTTATCGCATGTTCAAAAACCTCTCTCGGATGTACAAGTGAGGCGTCTAAAATACCAATAGAAATAATTTGTCTTTCGATAAGATTTTTCTGCGAATCAAGATAAAAAACTATGAAGTGTTCTTTCTTGGAATCTTTAATATCTGTGCAGAGTTGCCATATATCTTTTGGCGAAAGTATTTCTATTTTTTCATTATTTGAAAACCTGTTTCCAAGTTCAAGGAGTGCAAGAATTTGCAAGGCTTTTGCTTTTCCCAATCCTTTTATTTCAAGTAAATCTTCAAGTGTAATATTTTGCAAACCTTTCTTTTTTGTTTTCTGTAAGACTTTTTGAGAAAGTTCAAGTACATTTAAACCTTTAATTCCAGAGCCGAGGAGTATTGCAAGAAGTTCAAAATCTTTTAATTTTTTAGAGCCATATTTTTCCAGTTTTTCCCGAGGCAAATCTACCTTTGGGAGATTTTTTAATTTCATAACCATAACTCTACTCCTTTTTCATGAATTTTTCAATGAAAAATAGATTAAGTAAAGGGGTTTTTGGTGGGTGGGTTTCCGAGGGTTTTGATGTGTGTTTGAGTGAAATTTAGATGGGTTTTATATAAAAGAAAACCGCTCGGCACCTCTTGGTGTGAGCGGTTTATATATTACTATCTATTTTTAATCGTCGAGTCGATCTTTGAACCTTGGTCCAGATTGTCTTTCAAGTTGACGATATGCTCGATGAGGGTCATATTGAGACCTCCTTAATGTAAAAAATCCCTGATTTACATTGAATGGATACACAAAAACTTCAACAAGTTCGGTATCCGGAAAAGCTCCAGCAACTACTTGACCAAGCTTCTCCGCCAACTCCTGGTGCACACTATCAGTCCGTTCAGGTGTTTCAAAAAGACCTGTAACTTCAACTATGATCTCTGTACCGAGACCGTATTGCATCATATCAGTTGGAAAAAGACATGTTATACTTTTTTCGTTTTTGATACCCAGTTCTGGGACACTTTTTAGAGCTTGTACAATCCCTCTATGGAGGTCGTTTAATTTTGTTTCCGATGTTTTAGGAAGGCACCAAACTTTGACCACTGGCATGAACTCACCTCTCTTTCAAGATATGGATACCTATGGATCCATAGCGGATATTACTACTATGGACAAGAAATATCAATAAATGTGACCTTACGGGGAATCTTCCGCGAGTAAAAATTTTCCGTCGAAAATTTTTCTCGTGTCCGCAGCTCGCGACCCGTCGTGTTCGACGGGTACCCCGCTCCGCTTTTCGATTCCTCACGAAAACCTATAACATAGGTTTTCTGTAGGGTCATGCAAAAATCGCCTTTCGGCGATTCTGCTTTGCATGACCTTACGGGGAATCGAACCCCGATTTAAGCCTTGAGAAGGCTTCGTCCTAACCGTTAGACGATAAGGCCAGTAGACATATTTTAAACATTTTTTTGAGTTTTATACAAGAAAACTTATACTAATTCCCTTTTTATAAAATCAAAATAAGTTTTTGTTATCCGATGATCGGCCTTTGGAACAATAACGAGTTTTACGTTTTTTCTTCCTTTCTTTAACTCTTTTGCCACTTTTATCAAAAATTTTTCTTTTTCTCCTATTATAAAAACAAGTTCTTCAAATTTACATTTATCCAAACTTTCAAACGGAGTTGGAGAACATAAAATAATTTTCTTAACTTTATGTTTTACAGAATACTCCAAAGGAAAAGTTGCACCCAAAGAAAAACTAACTATCACAGAATCCGGAGTCATTTTTAAATTATGTTTACCAGTGTTCCAGTCTATATTCGCAATATTCATATAGTTTGAATAAGCAGAATACTGTTTTGGTTTTTCTCCTAACCCTGGAAAAAATAAAACGTTTTTCATTGAGTCAATTATAACAAATTTTTACTCACGGAAAATTCCCACTAGAGTACTGACCCTGTAAGTGTCGATATTCCCGTAAGGTCACATTGACATATGTTAAATGATATGCTACTGTTTATATAGGAGGATCAAATAAATGAGCAGGCTGTGTGTCGCATTGGTCATATTGGCAGTAACGATAGCGGTTCTTGCTATCGGCATAGAGCCAGGAGAGGTCGAGAAAGGTATTCGTGCCTACTACGGCCAATAAATTTCACCCCGCACCATACAAGTCCCCGTGCCTGTATGGTACGGGGTTTTGTTTTATATAAAAATTTAAAACCAAATCTAGCTATGGTAAAAAGTGGTTTTTTCTATACTTGCTTTTTTAAAGGAA
Organism: uncultured Candidatus Saccharibacteria bacterium; assembly: GCA_964551495.1. Classification (GTDB taxonomy): domain Bacteria; phylum Patescibacteriota; class Minisyncoccia; order Phycocordibacterales; family DATDWN01; genus JBAYWK01. The sequence goes on along the minus strand of CAZKCA010000001.1, from coordinate 103,554 downwards.
GTGTGATATAATATAGAAAGATGGTTAATTTGTTAGTTTGAAAGTGAGACAGAATGAAGAAAGCTTGGTTTTTGATTGTACTTTTTGCGATGTTGGCCTTGCCAGCACTCGCGCAACGCGGAGCATTCGCCGTTCCGGCGGACGCCCAACTGGACAAGTTCCCTGTCATGTCCGGCCCGCTGTCGACAAAACAGCAGGCTGAGATGCGGCTCGCGCCCCTCTTCCTACAGAAGTCGATTGTGGTTCAAAACCACTTCCGATCTCTCCGCGACAAAAAGGGACGGTTTGTTCTGGAAACGCTTCCAGTTGACACGCTGGTCCTTGTGGACACAACCGGTACAATCCGCTACAAAGCGGACTGCGGAAACAGGCTGGTGGAAGTTCCGGAGCCGGTGGAGGAAGTTTCCAGTACAGTAAACTTCTCCATGGGTAGTGGCGGTGTATCTAACCCACCATCAACCTGGGAACGTTTCAAAAATGCTATGGAACGTTCCTGGGGAAGACTTGCAGAAATTTTGGGATCTATGATTCCTCTACTTCTGTTTTTGGCTTTTTTGGCCTTGCTCGGATACGCGGTGTACCGAGCGATCCAGGCCTGGAGAGAAGGTAGAAGGGTTCCGTCTACAACTCCTCCTGCGCCTATCGCTCCGACTCCGGCACCGCTAGCACCGCGACCAACTACAATGCCACTGGTTGCACCAGTGGCACCACCACAGCCGCCTCCGGTAGCTCCTCCTCAAAACGAGGAGCCGGAGAAGCAGCAACCAACTCGAACCCGCAGGTTCCGCCTAACCATTGGTAAAGACGGTAGCGTCTTCGCCAAAATGGAAGGATACAAAAACCTCCGAGTCGATGAAGACGAACAGGGCAACCTGACCGTCAACGCTGACAGGTCATAAAACTGTTCCCCAAGTCCCGCATCGCAAGGTGTGGGACTTTTTCTTTGACAAAATTTGTGTGGATGGTAATGTTTTAGGTGGAGGTTTGCATGCCAAAAATAGAAAACCAAGATTCTGGGTCCAGAAGAACTTAGAGAGGAAATAAAGACAACAAAACAAGAGATTTATTATGTTTTAATGTCTCTCTCGGGAGAGTCTGCCCGATTATCAAAAGGTTTAGGAGATTTGAGAGTCGATGATTACATACCTTTAATGTTAACAAGCGGTGATAACTTATCATCTCTTGTAACAAAAGCAGTGGCAGTCCACAGTCTAGGAACAAAACTTAATTATCTAAATAATCTCAAAAACAAAAAGACCCCATGAGGGTCTTTTTCTTATCTATCTTGCCACTCCTTTTCTTGGCGGACGAGAAGATCTTTTTTGTCTTCTGGGTGGCGCATTATTTCCTCTACAGTTTTTTCCATTCTGACTGCTTGAGACCCTTTTATTAGGATACAGTCCCCTTTTTGAATATTTGTTTGTAAAAATTGCCCTGCTTTTATTGAACTATCAAAATATTCCAACTTTTCTTTTGGAAAACCATGATTCAAAAGCTCTTCTTTGGTTAATTTTGTCCTGATACCAACACAAACAATAAAATCTGAAATATCTTTTATTTTTGAAGCTAATTTTTTATGTTCTTCGGAAGAATATTTACCAAGCTCTAACATATCTCCCACCACAACAATTTTGTTACCTGAAACTTTCAAATCTCCAAAAGCTTTTAGGCTTTCGTTTATAGCAACAGGAGAAGAATTATAAGAATCGTCTATTATTGTTGTGTCTTTGATTCCTTGTATTATTCTCATTCTGCCCGGCAAAACTTTATATTTAGACAAAATAGAGAGATTGTCATAAAAATCTAAATTTAGAAAAACTCCTACACCACAAGCCAAAAGAGTTGCATACTGACTATGATAACCAATAGAGTCAAAGATAGTTATTTTTTGTTTGGAGTTTTTCATACCTATATCACAGGAAATACCAGTTGGGACAGTTATATCCCCCACTTTGCCATACAAATAGACAATATTGTCTGCATTTATATCCCCATCACCATTTATTGTACAAGCGATTTTTTGCCTATTCATTTCTTCAGACAAAATCTTTGTATGGTGATCATCTTTGTTAAAAAGAATCTTGGTATGTTGTGGTATAGAATGCAGATAATTTCTATAACTTTGAACAACCGATTCTTTATCACCAAAAACTTCTACATGAGGAGGAATATCTCCAATGGCTGTTACTACAACAACATCTGGACTAAATATTTTCCTAACAGTTTCCAAATCTTCTGGTTTATCATTGTCTATTTCAAGTATTAAATAATTTGGATATTTTATTTTCTTTACTAAAATCTTAAAAGCAACAAAAATATTTTTAAGCCAAGTGACAAAAATGTTTCCACCAAACCCACCCCCGATAATCACCAAAGGAATGCCTATCTGGTTTGTAAAACTTTTTTCGTTTTTCCTAACAAAAAACTTTTTGGACAAAAGAGAATAGATCATCTCTCTAGTACTAGTTTTTCCAACACTACCAATTATAACAATAATCTTTGGTTTATATTTTTTTATAACCAAAGAAGCAAGATGACTTAGAATTTTTTTAATATATTCTTTCATTGATTTTATCTATCTGGAGGAATTTCATAATAGTTTATCAAAAATTTAACAACTTCTGAAAAAGGTTCGGTAAGTGTCTCTGAACTAAAATTCACCCCTCTAGGCTTTACTGTGTAAAGGAAAATGAAAAACTGTGGATCATATGCCGGAACATAACCAACAAATGAATGCAGAAAATCAGTATCACTATATCCTCCCCCTCCAGCTTTTGCAATCTGCGCAGTCCCTGTTTTGGCTGCTACGCTATAATTTGGAAGTTTAGTTTTTCCATTTAATAAAATATTGTCCACACTGTAAACCATCATCCTTGTCACTTCTTCAGCTGTTTCTTCCTTTACTACTCTTACTCCAGACGTAACTTCCCTTTCTTTTGAAAGTCCTGTTTTATAATTTATTCTTTTAACTAAATGAGGTTCAACCAAAACTCCCCCGTTTGCCAAAGTAGCCAAAGCTCTAACTGTAGAAATAGGTGTCATAGCGATACCTTGCCCAAAAGAAGCAGTAAAATGTTCTATGTCTCTTTTTGACTCCAAATTTTTAGTTAAGTTTGCAGACTCGTTTGGTAGATCTATATTTGTTCTTTTGTTTAATCCAAAATTATAAAAATATTCTCTTTGAGTTTCTTTACCAACTAATTTGGTGATATGGACCATACCTACATTTAGAGATTGAGATAGTGCTGTTTGCATATCCACTAGACCTCTTTCTTTACCATCAAAGTTTGAGATCTTTTTACCCGAAACCTCCACAAAACCAGGGTCATAATAGGTGCTCTTGGAAGAAATAACGCCTTGATCTATCCCTACAGCAACAGTCAAAGGTTTTATAATAGAACCCATCTCGTAAACATTTTCTACAAGTTTATTTGTAAAAACCAAAGAACTTTTTTCTGCTTGAGGATTGTTTGGATCAAAAGCTGGGTCTATGGCCATAGCGATTATTTCACCGGTCTTAGGATTCATTATTATGGCTCCACTATACTCAGAATTCCACCTCTGTGTAGTTTTTGATAACTCTTCTTGTAAAAACATTTGAACTGTAGGCTCTATTGTGGTAACAATATCTCCGCTATTAGAATTATCATTATCATTTGAAAGATTTGCAAAAACTTGAGCAAAAAAATTGATATATGATGTTGGTTTCCTTTCTAGGGTATCTTCATAATATCTCTCTAGACCATACCTTCCAGCAAATTCATTACCTAAATAGCCCATAAAACCAAGTGTATGAGCAGCGATATTTCCACCCGGATAAAATCTCCATCTTTCTTTATAAATACTAAGTCCAGGAATTTTTAACTCTGCAATTTTTTGACCAACCTCCTCTTCTACTCTTTTTGCTATTTCTTCATATGGATCATTTGGTTTTGTTGCTTTAGCTAAAAAATCTTCTTTATTTATAGTTAAAATTTCAGAAATTTTTTCATAAACTTCTTCTGGATTTTTTAAAACTTGAGGATTTACAGCTACAATATACCCAGATTTTAAAGTAGCACCAGAAACAAGCTCTCCACTTTTATTTTGAAAGAAAATAGTCGAACGAGAAAACAAATTGCCTCCCGCCGATAAGTACTGTCTATCTGCTTTGTCAGAATACACATCACCCTCCACTATTTGTATTACATATAGTTTCCCAATAACAAAAAAAGCAAATAGAACAATAGCTAAAGATATTATTCTTGTTCTCCAAATATGACTAGATTTCATTTGAACGATAAGAAACGTAGCCTACAGTTTTTTTAGAAACAAAAGTTTTTTCAGATACTTGACTAAACCCAAGAGAATAAGCAACAGCAAGATTTATATTGTTCTTCATTGTTATGTATTCGAATTCTTTGTTGCCAATTTCTAAAGCTAAAGCCGTAGCTCTGTCTTCTAAATTATCCCTCAAGACTACATTTTGGATTGTAGCATGAATACAATACATGTAAAAAGCCATACTCAATAGAAACACCGAAGAAAGTGTCCAAAATATGATCTTTTCTTTATTTAGTTGTGATATGTATGTTCTCATTTTATATTTTTTTAATTACTCTTAATTTGGCGCTTCTAGATCGAGGATTTTCTTTTATTTCTTCCTCGCTTGGGATAATTGGTTTTTTATTTATTTTTTGACCTAACTTACCATCTTCAAATTCTTTAAATATATTTTTGACTATTCTGTCCTCTAGACTATGGAAAGATATGACAGCTAGCCTACCTTCTTTTTTTAAAATGTTGAAACTTTTAGATATACCTTTCTTCAAACTACCAATTTCGTCATTAACTGTAATCCTTAGGGCTTGAAATGTTTTAGTGGCTGGATGTATCTTTTTTCTGTGATAAAAAGATGGAGTGGCAGACAAGATAATATCTACAAGCTCATGGGTGGTATTGATAGGCTTCATTTTTCTACTTCTGACGATAGCTTTGGCGATACGATAAGCAAATTGCTCCTCACCATACCCAGAAATAATACTTGTTATGTTTTCCTCATCCCAACTATTTACTATTTCATAAGCAGTTAAGTCTTGTTCTGTAACATCTTTTTTAAAAGACATAAGTAGAGGTTCATCTTTTTGAAAAGAAAATCCTCTGCCAGATTCTTCCAACTGATTTGAAGAAAGCCCAATGTCAAGTAATATACCGTCTACTTCAGTTACACCATTTGAAATAAGTAATGTATCTATATCTCTAAAATTGCCCAAAATATAATTTATATTTTTATATTCAGACAATCTTTTTTTAGACCTCTCTAAAGCATCTTCATCTTGATCAATAGCAAATATAGAAACATTATTACCAAACCTCTTGCAAACTTCTTCGGTATGTCCTCCATTACCCAAAGTGCCATCCACAAATATATCTCCAGAAGATATATCCAAGTTATCTATAGATTGATGTAAAAGTACTGTTTTGTGCTGCATAAAGATAGTTATAGAACACCAACCTGACCAAGTTTTTCTGCCAAAGTGTCAGCTTGTTTTTCAACAACCTTCTTGTATTCAGACCAAGTTTTCTCATTCCAAATTTCCAATCGACTAGAAACTCCTATAAAAACAACTTTGTTTTTTAGATGAGCTCTTTCTTTTAGAAAGTCCGGAATAAGAATTCTTCCTGCTGAATCAACTTCCACTTCAACCGCGCCAGCAAACATAAAACGATTGAAACTTCTATTGTCAGCTTGCAAAAGAGAAGATTGATTTAATTTTTCTTCTATCTTTTGCCATTCTTTGTGAGTGAAAACGAACAAACAAGCATCCAGCCCTGGGGTTACGACCATTTTCTTCCCCATTTCAGAACGAAACTTCGCTGGAAGCGAAATCCTGTTCTTGTCGTCTATGCTGTGTGTATATTCGCCGATTAACATATTAAAAATTGTTTATCCCACTTCATCCCACTTGATTATAATTATATACCACTTTCTCCCACCAGAAAACACAAGTAAACACTTTTCTGTGGATAAGAAAAAACCTAGATTTTATCTAGATTTTTTAATAGAAAAGTCCCCCGACTGCCTTTCTACAGTTGGGGGACAAAATCACTTAACGAGTTCTGAATCTACGACCTCTTCGGTCGTGTTGATTCCTTCTCATTAGAATCTCCAGCTGGGTTGGAGTTCTTTTCTCTCTTCTCTGAGATTCCAGAAGCTTTTTGGTAACAGGAGCCACTGAAACCTCCTTTCCTTATAATAATTTACTCCTACTATAAAAATTTGTAAATACTACCTTGGACGCATTAGTGGAAAAGTTTGAACTTCACGCAAAGGTTTGTCTGCTAGAAATGCAAAAAGCCTTTCTCCAAAACCAAAACCACAAGTTGGAGGCATGCCGTATTCAAGCATTTCAACAAACTCAAAATCTGCCATCATGGCTTCTTTGTCTCCTCTATCTATTAGATTTTGTTGTTCCAAAAATCTATCTTTTTGATCTATAGGATCATTTAATTCTGAATATCCTCTACCCACTTCACTACCAGCTATGATAGGTTGAAACATCTGAACAGTTTTTCCATCTGGATTTAATTTTGCCAAAGGACCTACAATACTTGGGTGATTTATCAAAAATGCAGGACCAGAAATATTTTTTCTACAATATTTCCAAAGAGAATCAATAAGTCTTTCTTTGTTATTTCCTTCATATTTTACATTCAACTCTTTCAACTTGTTTTCCATTTCCTCCAAAGTAGCAGATGTGACATCTATTTTGATCTGATTTTTTATTTCTTCTAAATAGTCAATCTCCTTCCAGTCATCATTTAGGTCAAATTCATGATCTCTGGTTTCAAATTTTGTTTTCCCAAAAACATCTAGAGCTATCTTTCTATACATTTTTTTAACCAATTCCATTCCATCTTTAAAGTCAGCGAAACTCCAATAAAATTCCATGTTGGTAAACTCTTGCAAATGCTCCGGACTAGAACCTTCATTTCTATAGACTCTACCTATTTCAAAAGTTTTAGGAAAACCTCCAGCCATCAATCTTTTTTGCCACAATTCTCCAACTGAAATACGAAGATAAACATCTAAATCATAATCCTTGTGGTGAGTTAAGAAAGGTTCGGCTTCTGCTCCACCAGTAGTAAGTTCCAAAGTTGGGGTTTCTATTTCTAAAAATCCTTCTTCTTTTAAAAACTGTCTTGTTACATCCCAAAACTTACTTTTTTTAACAATCAAATCTCTTGCCTCATCATCCATCAAAAAATCCAGATATCTTTTTCTATATCTTTCCTCTACATCTTGAAGTCCATGCCATTTTTCCGGCAAAGGCAAAAGTGTTTTGGTTGCAATCTGCCATTTATTTATCAAAATACTTTGTTCTCCTCTTTGAGAAGTCAAGGCTTTGCCAGTCACAGACACAAAATCTCCAATATCTATAACCTCTGTAAATAAATCAAAAAGATCAGAAGGCATTTCATCTTTTTTTATAATCGCTTGAAGTTTTTCTGTACCATCAAAAAGAACAGCAAAAAGTATAGCTCCTTGACCTCTTATGGTCATAATTCTTCCTGCCACAGAAAATTCTTTTCCGCTTTTTTCTAAACTTTCAAAATCTTTCTTGACTTCATTTAAGGAAAAATCTCGCGGAACAGAAGAAGGAAAAGGATTAATACCTTTTGATTTCAAAAGTTCTAGTTTTTTAAGTCTTGCCTCTCTTATTTCAGATAATCCTGCCATTTTGTTTATAATCTTATGTTAACAGAAAACACAGAATTATAAAAACTATTTTATATCAACAATAGAATAAGATACTTCGCCGTTAGGGGCATTGAAAGAAAATTTTTCTCCTTTTTTCTTACCAATTACTGCTTGGCCAAATGGAGATTTTATAGATATCTTATTTGAAGTAACATCGGCTTCTTCGGAACCAACTATAGTATAAACAGCTTTCTTTCCATCTTTTTCTACAGTAACAACAGAACCAACGTTTACTACACCAGTATCACTAGAAGAAACTATTATCGCATTTTTCAAAAGGTTCTCTAATTTGTTTATCCTATCTTCAACAACGGCTTGCTCTCCTCTAGCCTCATGATACTCAGCGTTTTCTGATAGATCACCTAATGCTTTTGCATATTCCAAACTTTCAGCAACTTCTTTCCTTTTTGTACTTTTTAAAAACTCTAATTCTTTAGTAAATTCATCAAATTTCTCTTGAGTAAGATATTCTTTTTCGTTCATTTAAGTTTTCTATAATATATAAATAATATTTGGCTATTTTATAACAAAAAAGCGTTTGGGTCAAACTATTTAAAATATTCCGGAGTATATATATTCATCCAATCAAAAACTTCTCTCATAACCAAAGAAGCGCCAAATTGATTTTGACTACTACCTCTTTCCATTAAAATAACATAAGCATATTTTGGATTATCGTAAGGGAAAAAACCAACCACCCAAGAGTTCACAAAATTCTTGAGTGTTCCAACTTCAGCGGTTCCTGTTTTTGAAGCCACTTTTACATAAGGAACATTTAATGAAGAAGATGTCCCCTCGGTTACACCTTGTCTCATGCCTTCCTTTACAATTCTGTAACTATTAGGACTCAAACTTATTTCTTTTTTGACAACAGGATTTTGTCCTTTCAAAAAAGTTGGAGTTAGAATCTTGCCTTCATTGGCTAAAGCTGAAACAGCTACTGCCACTTGTATAGGACTGACTTGAAAACCATATTGACCTATGGCCGTGTTATAAGTATCTCCCAACCTCCAAATTTCTCCATCAAAAACTTCTTTTTTCCATTCAGGATTTGGTACAACTCCTTCTTTTTCACCTGTAAAATTTATATCAGTAGTTGTTCCAAAATTAAACATTTCTACATACTTTTGGATATTAGAAATACCAATACCTTTTTGATCTTTATACCCACCTGTAACTGCATAAAAATATATGTTTGAAGAAACAGCTATAGCATCCCTAAAATCAACCATACCGTGTGCCTTCCAATCTGAAAAAATTGAAGGTTTATCTGGAACATATGGATTAGGTATTGAAATTGTTTTGGTGCTTAAAATTTGTTTTCTAGGATCTATAATTCCCTCTTCTATAACACCTAAACCAACAAAAAGTTTCATTATAGATCCTGGGGTATACAAACCTTGAATTGCTCTGTTTAGAAACGGTTTATCTGAACTATTTAACCAGTTATTTATTTTGTTTTTTTCCAGTCCATCTGTTATTGTCTGAGAGTCATACTCTGGAAAGTTAGCTAATGCCAAAATCTCACCAGTATTTACATCCATAATTATTCCTGAACCACCCTTAAAACCAGCTCTGTCACTAAGATTTAACATGGCTTCATATAATTTTTTTTGAAGACCCAAATCAATAGATAAGAGGAGATCATCACCATTTATGGGTGGTTCTATTAAACTCTCTGAAACAACTCGTCCAGCAACATCTGTTTCAACAATCTTTTTACCATTTATACCGGAAAGATAATCATCATATATTTTTTCTAAACCATCTTTAGCATCAAATTGATACTGATAATAAAATCCTGAGGAATCTTTTGCTGGATATTTTACATAACCTAAAGTAGTAGAAAGTCCTGTAGAAGTAGCGTAGACTCTCAGTGAAAAATCTGGTGAATTTGGATTTAAAGTATTCCAAACAATTTTGTTGCCATTTCTATCTAAAATGTTGCCTCTATCAGCAAAAATAATTGTATTATTCAAACTATTTCTTTCACTTCTTTGTCTAAAACTCTCACCTTCAACAACTTGCAAATTCCAAAGTTTAAAAGAAAAAGCTCCGCACACTAAAAAAATTGCAATATAAAAAAGACCGAAAACTTTTTTTCCGATTGGTTTTTCTATTTTTCCTTCAAATTGATGCGTATTAAATTCTGGAAGATTTTCAGAATCTATAAAAATTTCATCCGGATCAATAGATTTATAATTTTTATTTCTTTTTCTAAATATAGAGAAAAAACGATTTAGCATTTAATTTCTAAAATACGGCTTCAATAAACTAACTACTCCTAAAAATATTAATGAAATAAATAACCCGTAGTAAGCATATTCTCCACCGAAATAAATTATATCAAAAAGAGAGCCAAAAAATAATACTTCAAAATAATTGCTGAGATACAAAGTTAAAAACACCAGAATGATAATATTTAACCACCAAGGTAAAATTAGAAAAAACAGCCAAACAACAAAAAACAAAATTATTCTAAAATATATATTATTCATTGATTTCAACAAACAACCATTTTGACTCAAAAACATTCCCTGGAACTCTAATAAAAACTGTTTTGAAGGCACTTTGAGAATTGGTATCTATATAATAAACATTGCCAATTATAGACGAATCAACGGAAGGATAAAGAAAAACATCTCCCCATACAATATCAGTGTCTTTGGGCAATTCAATTGATAAGTTTGCATTACCTTTTCCTATTAATTCAAATACTGCTCCGGTTCTCTCTAACATAGACTCCTGTTTGTAGCCACCAGTAGAAAAAAGTGTAACAACAGAGGTATTCTCTAAAACGTCAGAAACTTTACCAACAACCACGTTGTTGGATATATAAACTAGAGAATCTTTTTTAACACCATCTCTGCTTCCAGTATCTATTATCAAAGTATCGTATGGAGAACGAGGCGGCTTAGAAACAATTTTTGTTATTATTTTGTTTTTTAAATTATCCCTACCAAACAAGGCTTTTAACTCTGAATTTTCTTTAACTAAAACCTCATATTCCATTTGTTTTAACTTAAGACCCTTGATCTCCTCTTTTAGCACTTCATTTTCTATTATCAAGCTATCTTTTGATTCAAATATATTACCAATAGAAGCAAAAGAATTGGCAACATAATCTCTAAAAGTCCAGACGGGAACAGCTGTAGTATGAGCAAAAGATCTAAAGAATGGAAAAGTTATTTTGTATATTAAAAAAACAAGTAAAACCAAAATTCCTATTATAAGTATTTTCTTAAAGTTATTATTTTTTTTACTTTTTAGGTGGTAATTCATCTTCCTTATCAATTAAAACATCTTTGTAGGTCTCTAAATTTTCTATTATCATACCAGTTCCTCGACAAACTGCAGTTAAAGGATCTTGAGCTACGTGAGTAGGAATCTTTGTGTATTCAGAAATAAGTTCAGGTAAACCTTTGATCAAAGCTCCTCCACCGATTAAATGAATACCTCTTTGCATAACATCTGACAAAACTTCTGGTGGAGTTGTTTCTAGTACTTCTTTTGTTGATTCAACCAATATGTCTATAGACTGAGAAATAGCTTCTCTAATATCAGCATCGGTTACAATAACTTCTCTAGGTAAACCAGAAATCAAATCTCTACCTTTTATAGATGCTTCTAAAGGAGTAGCTCCACTTAAAATGGCACCTATAGATATTTTTATATTTTCTGCAGTTTTTTCACCTATCAAAATTTTAAATTCACTTCTTATATAAGAAATAATATCTTGATTAAGTTTATCACCAGCAATTCTTAAATTTTTGGACCTAACTAATCCACCTAAAGATATAACAGCAATATCAGATGTCCCTCCACCTATATCTATAACCATATTACCAACCGGATCCAAAACCGGTAATCTTATTCCTATGGCTCCAGCCATTGGTTCCTCAACAATAAATACTTCTGATGCTCCAGCGTTTTTTGTGGCGTCTCTAACAGCTCTTATCTCAACATTTGTAATACCAGAAGGAACACCCACAACAACCCTAGGGCCCATTAATTTTTTATTATCTTTTTCAGCTTTCCTCAGAAGATAAGTCATCATTTCTTCTGTAACCTCAAAGTCTGAAATAACTCCATCCACCAAAGGCCTAACAGCGATAATATGCCCAGGTGTTCTGCCTAGCATATTTTTTGCATCAGTTCCAACAGCCACTACCTGGCCGGTCTTTTGATTTATTGCAACAACAGATGGTTCGTTTATTATAATTCCTTTACCTCTAACATAGACTAAAGTATTGGCAGTACCAAGATCAATACCTATATCGTTTGAAAGAAATTTCTTAAATTGTTCTAGATTTGCAACCATTACAGACATCTTATCCTAAAAAAACTTTTTGAGCAAAATAACCTGTTTTTTAGCTATTTTATTTCAAAATATTCAACAAATCTACTACTGATACAAGCTCTGTTTTATCTTCTGTTCTATATTTTATTTCTACCTTATCTTCTTTAACTGTTTTATCTGAAACCACACACCTAATAGGAATGCCAATAAGATCTGAGTCGGCAAACTTCTCTCCTGCCCTCAAATCTCTATCATCGTATAAAACCTCCACTTTGGCAGATTTTAAATCTTCATATAATTTATTTGAAAAATTTATAGTTTCTTCTGAGTTTCCCACCACAACCAAATGAACATCAAAAGGACTAATTTCTTTCGGCCAGACAATACCTTTTTCATCACTAAATGTTTCAACTATAGCCCCCATAACTCTACCTGGGCCTATACCATAACTTCCCATAACCACAGGTTTTTTGTTTCCACTTTCATCTGTAAAATTTAATTCCAAAGGTTCCGAAAATCTTGTTCCAAGTTTAAATATATTACCAACTTCTATCGATTTCTTTTCAACTAAATCATTTTTATTTATAGATAAATCATTTAAAACATCGTCGACTAAAACCTCTTTATTTATAGCGATATTTTTTGATTCGTCTACATAAATAATATCTTCACCTGCATCACAAACTGTTTGAAATTCGTGACTATATTTTGAAAAAACTCCTCCTGATGCAAAAGTTTTGTATGTTATTTTTCCTAGGCCAACTCTTTCAAAAATTTTCTGATATGCCAAAGCTGCTTTTTCATAAAAACTATTTAGATCTTCCTCGCTTGTATGAAAAGAATACAAATCTTTCATTATAAATTCCCTAGTCCTCATTATTCCACTTTTAGCCCTAATCTCATTTCTAAATTTAGTTTGAAACTGGTAAGCATAAAAAGGTAGATCTTTATACGATCTTACATACTGACTAGCTATTTTTGAAATTGCTTCTTCGTGAGTATTTGCTAAACCTAACTCTCCACCATTTTTTAATTTTGTTTTAAACCATACATCAACAACATTATCATCCCATCTTCCGGTTTTTTCCCAAGACTCTTTGTCTTGAAGAGAAGTCATTAGAATTTCTTGGCCTCCAATATTATTTATTTCTTCCCGAATAATATTTTCTATTTTTTTTAACACCCTAAGGCCCAAAGGGAGGTAATCGTAAACTCCAGCCATTTCTTTTTGAACAAAACCCCCTCTTATTAAAAGCTCGGCGTTTTTAGAAACCTCATCTGCTGGGGCTTCTTTTCTTGTTTTAGTAAATAATTGAGATTGTTTCATTCTTTTATATTATCAGATTTAAAATAGTTTCAAAACATCTTTAATTGTTATAGTAAACATCAAAATCAGTAACAGTAAAAAACCTAAACCATTTGTCCATCTAACAAAAGATCCTGGCAAAGGTCGCCTGATTATGCTTTCCACAAGGACAAATAAAAGCCTTCCTCCATCTAGAGCCGGAAAAGGTACCAAATTTATTACCGCCAAGTTTATAGAAATAAGGGCTACAAAAGAGAGAAGAAAAACAAATCCTAAAGTAGAAGCTTCACCTACCATAGAAGCTACCCCTACAGGACCAGACACTTGAGAAAAATCAGAATTAAAAGTTACTATATTCCAAAGAAAAGTCGCTAAACCTATTGTAGTCTGATAAGTTAAAAGAATTGTTGCTCTAGCTCCTTCATATAAAGCTAAATGAATTGGTAATTTTATTATACCAACCATATCCATTGAAATACCTATCATTCTTTGACCTTGTTCATTTGAAACTGGTTCTATTATGACAGACCGTCTATCTTCTCCTCTTTTTATTAATAACTCTATGTTCTCGTTAGATTTAGAATTGCCTATTAAATTAGAAATATTGTCTGGAGTAAGTTCCTCGCCTTGCAATGATTTATCACCACTACTAACAAACAAAATCGTATCCCCTGATTTAAGACCAGCGTCTTTGGCTGGAAATCCATCTAATGCTTGTAATACAACCACCTCAGGATTTTGGACTTCTGCATAAGAAAGATAATTTGCTGGCGCAGAAAACCCTAGTACAAAACCAAAAGATAAAAGTAACCAGGCAAAAATAATATTGAAAATAACACCAGCAGACAACACAGCTGCTTGTATCCACTTTGGCTTGTAATAAAAACTACTATTTTTTTCCTCAGGAGAAATATTTTCTATATGAGGATCTTCTCCAAAAATTTTTACAAATCCGCCGAAAGGTATAGCGTTTATAGAGTATAAGGTTTCTCCAACCTTCTTTCCCCATAATTTTGGAGGAAGACCTAGACCAAATTCTGAAACTTTTATTCCTGATTTTTTGGCAACCAAAAAATGCCCCAATTCATGGACAAATATTAAAGCAGCCAAAACAAGTATAAAAATTAAAACTGTCATAAATCTATTCCAATATTTCCTTCTCTTTTTTAACAAAAATAGCTTCTAGATTTTTACCTGCCTCATCCACTATTTTTTGTAAATCATTTTTTAACCTAAACTTATCATCTTCAGAAATTTGACCTTCTTTTTGTTTATTATCTATATCTTTTATAACTTTCTCTCTCTCATTTCTTAGTGTAACTTTGGCATCTTCTAATTTTTGTTTTGCCATTTTTACAAAAAATACTCTTCTGTCTGAAGTTAGCTCAGGAAAGATAATTCTAAGACCTTTGTCATCAACTGTTACAGATAAACCAAGATTTGCCATAGTGATGGCTTTTTCTATCTCTTTTCCAGAAGATTTATCCCAAGGAACAACTCTGATAACCCTAACATCTTCTGTAGAAATAGTAGCTAATTGGTTTATAGGCATTCTACTTCCATACATTTCAACTAAAACACCATCAAGAACAGATATGTTTGCTCTACCTGTCCTAATAACAGCAAATTCTTTTTTAAGCCACTCCTCTAATTCAGATATACTTTGTTTAAATGAAGAAAAATTATAACTCATAGTCGGTATAATACTACAAAATAGCTTTAAAATCTAGATTACAGTGATAACACAAAAGACTCTAAGATCATCTTTATAGGAGCTCCTTTGTCATACAAATATTTTCTTGTATTTTGACATAAAGTAATTTTTTTAAAATTTTTTAATGAACCCTCTTTATAAAGTTCTTCTTCGATCTTATTTAAAAAATTTATAGCTTGCTGTTTTGGATTATTTGTAGAATCCTCTGATATTTTTTTTATTAAAGACAATTTATCTTTAAGACTTAGAGATAAAATTTGTTCTTCTTGGTTTAAATCTTCATTTAAATATAAAACATGGACCCTAGACCTTAATGTGTCTATTGTTGTATCTTGAGGGATTATTATGAAAAAATGAGTTCCAGAAGTCGGTTCCTCTAAAATTTTAAGTAAAGCATTTTGGGCTTCTAGTGTTATAAAATCTGAATCAATTATAAAAATCTTTCTTTTCCCTCCAAAATCTTTAAATTCTTCATAAATTTTGATCTGTCTTACATCATCTATAGTTAAATTTGAAGAAGAAATTATTCTAATATCTGGACTAGAAGAAATATTTAAACCTAAAGACTTCGATAAAAAATCATTAACAAAAGATTTTGTTTTTTCTCTATGTCCAATCAAAAGATATGCGTGGTGTAAAAAATTTGGATCTAAAAATAAATTATTTACCATTTTATTATCTCTTTGAAATAATACTCTTTTTATAAGTATCTAAGTGATTGAGAGCAATACCTGTTCCTTTGACGACACAATATAATGCATCTTTGGCTAACTGAGCCTTAACTCCAGTTCTTCTAAAAACTAATTCTGGAAAATTTCTAAGCTGACTTGTTCCTCCAGTCATTATTATACCTTTATCTATTATATCTGAAGCTAACTCTGGGGGGGTTTCCTGCAAAACATCTTTTATTGCTTTTATCATTTCTCTTAAGTCCCGACTAATAGCTTTTACAACTTCATTAGTTTTTATTTCCACACTCCTAGGTAGACCTGTGATAAAGTCTCTTCCTTTTATGGTAATAACAAGTTCCTCATCTAATGGTATTGCTGATCCTATCTTTATTTTTATATCTTCAGCTGTTTTATCCCCGATTCCCAAATTAAAAGTTTTTTTTATGTAATCTGCGATAGAATGATCAATTTTGTTTCCAGCCCATTTTACAGAAGTAGAAGAAACAATACCTCCCAAAGAAATAACGGCCACATCGGTTGTTCCACCTCCTATGTCTACGATCATGTGACCAACTGGTTCATGAATAGGAATCCCTGCACCAATAGCAGCAAGAATTGGTTCTTTCACTACATAAGCATTTTTAGCCCCCGCTCTTATTGCTGCTTCTATAACAGCTCTCCTTTCCGTTGAAGTTACTCCGGCTGGGACAGATACTAAAACATCTGGCTTAATAAAATTCCATTTTCCTAAAGCTTTGTCTATATAGTATCTAAGCATTGCCTCGGTTACGCGATAATCTGCTATAACCCCATCTTTCATTGGTCTATAAGCAATTATACTTTCAGGAGTTCGGCCAATCATATTTTTGGCTTCTATACCTATAGCCATTATTTTATTGTCTTCTTCGGAAACAGCCACAACGGAAGGTTCATTTAATACCACTCCCCTTCCAGGCAAAAAGACTAAAGTGTTAGCCGTACCAAGATCAATTCCTAGTTTTTTTGAAAAAATACCCATATGTAGTAATATAATAGCCGATATGAGTAATAAATCAAAACAATACATTTTTATAGGCGGAGTGATTATATCTTTATTACTCGTCATTTATAATTTCACATTAAATCAAAAAACAGAAATTAAAATTGAATTGCCGTTGGATGGATCTCAAATAATAATCAACAGAGAAAATTTAATTACTCCTACTGAAAAAACATTTTTTACCAAACTAAAAGATGGTCAAAATGAAATCATTGTTACAAAAGAAGGTTATTTCCCGTGGACAAAAAATCTAAATATAGAAAATAAAAAAGAAATAACTTTGAAACCATTTCTAATTAGTCAAAGTCCATCTGGGCAAATAATCACTCAAAACGATAACCAATATTTAGATATTATTCAAAAAATACAAAGCAAACAAAAACCTACTGAAGAAAATCCTCTTAGACTTGAGGAGATATCTGTTTGGGTATCAGAAGAAAATGAAATAATTTTTAAAGAAAATAATGAAGAAATAGTTGTTATAAAACCCTTGCTAGAAATTAGAAATGTTGAGTTTTATAAAAACAGGACTGACGTGTTGATTTTTGGAACAGAAGATGGGGTCTACGCAATAGACGTTTATGATCAGGATGATTTAAAAAACTTTATGCCAATATACAAAGGTCAAAATCCTAGATTTATACAAGGAGAAAGCCGTGATTATATATATGTCTCCGACACAAATTCACTAATGATAGTCGTGATATAATATGCTCTATGCATATTATATCTGTAGCACCAATTCAAAAAGGGGTACCGAAAGACAATCTTACCTATTTTTCTAGTCAAAAAATTGAAAAAGGTTCAATTGTGAAAATATCTGTCCGCAAGAAAACAATCTACGGACTTGTAACTGATACTAAAGATGTCATTGAATCAAAAACAGAAATAAAATCTCTTTCTTATAATATAAAAAAAATACAAAGCTCCCATAATAAAAAAATCCTTTCTTCAAATTTTATAAAAGCCGTTGAACAAATAGCAGATTATAATGCCTGCAGTTTTGGATCAGCATTAAACGCCTTAGTTCCTAAAACAATACTTGAAAACAACAAAGATATTATGGAACCAAAAAAAGATTCAAAAGATGATAACTCTTTTTTTGAAATAGCACTGCTTCAAGCTGATAATGAAGAAAGATACACTGTATATAGAAGCCTAATAAGAGAAGAGTTTGCTAGAAATCACAGTCTTTTTTTGTGTGTCCCAAGTATAGAAGATTTAAATTATGCTCAAAAATCACTTGAAAAAGGTATAGAAAACTATACATACGTCTTACATAATTATTTATCTAAAAAAGATATAATAGACGTTTGGAATAAAATCCTAACAGAAGATCATCCTGTTTTAATAATCGGAACAGGGTCATTTCTATCTATACCAAAAGAAAATATACATACAATAATATTTGAAAAAGAAAGTTCTAGAAGTTATAAAATACAATCCAGACCATTTTTAGACATAAGATATGCCGCCGAAATCATAGCCAAAAAAACAAACAAAAGATTGATTTTGGGGGATACTTTTTTAAGAATTGAAACTCTTTACGAGGGACATTCTGGTCTTTATAACGAACTATCACCTCTCAAATACAGATCTCTTTCAAGTGCCGAATGTAACCTAATACAAATGAAGAGTCCTGAAAACCAAAAGAAGAAAGAGTTTCCTATTATCAGTGATGATTTGAATAATTTATTAAAAAGAGCTAGAGAAAATTCTGAGCTAACTTTTCTTTTTTGTGGCAGAAAAGGTCTTTACCCATCTACTGTATGTAGTGACTGTGGAACTATAGTTTCTTGTAAAAACTGTAACTCCCCTGTTGTCTTATACAAGAAAAATTTAAATAAAGGTGAAAATAAAAATCTTTTTGTGTGTCATCATTGTGGAGAAAGAAGAGATGCCAATGAACTCTGCTCTTATTGCGGAGGATGGAGATTAAATCCTCTTGGAATTGGTATAGAAAAGATAGTAGAAAATTTGGAAGAAACCTTTCCTGATACTCCTATATACGTATTGGATAAAGATCATGTAACAACCCATAAACAAGCAGTAAAAATTAGAGATTCTTTTTACAATGATCCTGGAAGTATCTTGGTGGGAACAGAGATGGCTTTAAACTATCTGCACCAAAAAATAGAAAATTCTGCTGTTGTATCAATAGACTCATTATTTTCTATACCAGATTTTAGAATAAACGAAAAAGTATTTCACATACTATTAACAATGCGGTCCGTCTCCCATAAAAATTTTTTAATCCAAACTCGTCAAAAAAATGTAAAAATTTTTGAAAATGCCATAAAAGGAAATTTGATAGAATTTTACAGAGAAGAAAAAGAGGAAAGAAAAATAGCAAATTACCCGCCATTTGCAACTTATGTAAAACTAACCCTTGAAGGTGAAAAAAATACAATAAAAAAACAAATGGATAAAATCGTTGAGGAGATGAAACCTTACAAAGTTTTACCTTTTGACGCTTTTAATCCAGGATCGATTAAAAAATATACAACTCACGGATTAATTGTTTTAGAAAAAGGCTCTTGGATTGATTATGAACTGTTGGCTAAATTAAAAAACCTTCCTCCATATGTAATGGTGAAAATAGACCCAGACAGCCTTTTGTGATATTGTATTTTTGATTATGAAAAAGATAGTTCAAAGAGATGCTCCTGTATTAAGAGAGGTAGCAAAAGAAGTTCCAATAAAAGAAATAACTTCTCCAAAAATACAAAAAATAATAGCCGAAATGAAAGAGGCCCTAGCTTCACAAGATGATGGTGTAGCAATTGCTGCTCCTCAAATCGGATATTCTCTTTCTATATTTGTTGTATCAGGAAAAATAAATCAATTTATAGGAACAAAAGGTGAAGTAAACCCAAATGAAACACTAGAAGATAGTATTTATATAAATCCTAAAATAATAAAAACCTCTAAAGAGACTAAATTTTTAGAAGAAGGATGTCTGTCTGTTAGATATCTATACGGAAAAGTCAAAAGACACACAAAGGCTACTATAGAAGCCTACGATGAAAAAGGTAAAAAAATCACAAAAGGAGCTTCTGGACTATTAGCTCAAATATTCCAACACGAAACAGATCATCTAAACGGAGTTCTCTTTATAGATAAAGCTAAAAATCTAGAAGAAATAATCCCTGAACATTTAAAATGAAAATAAATTTTACTTTTTTTGGAACATCAAAATTTTCTGTTTTAGTTTTAGAAAAACTAAAAGAAAACGGTTTTGTTCCATCATTAATAATAACCACAGAAGATAAACCAAAAGGAAGAAAACTGATTCTAACTCCATCCGAAGTTAAATCTTGGGCTATAAAAGAAAACATACCTTTTATACAACCAAAAAGTCTAAAAGATTCTTCTGTTTTTGATCTAATAAAAGAAAAAACTTTATCTAGTGATGTTTTTATAGTGGCTTCATATGGCAAAATAATTCCACAAAATATTTTAGATTTACCTAAATTTGGAACATTAAATGTCCACCCTTCTCTTTTACCAAAACTAAGAGGGGCCTCCCCTATCCAAAGTTCTATATTAGAAGAAAATGAAACTGGGGTAACTATTATAAAACTAGATGCTGAAATGGATCATGGTCCAATAATAGCCCAAGAAAAAATTGAGACTGTAGATTGGCCACCTTATGCTGATAAACTAGAAGAAATATTGGGGCAAAAAGGAGGAGAAATATTGGCCGAAGTTTTACCAAAATGGACAGATGGAAAAATCAAAGAAACAGAACAGGATCACAGTAAGGCTACTTTTTGTAAAAAAATACAAAAAGAAGACGGTCAGATAAATCTGGAAGATGATCCTCAAATAAACTTAAGAAAAATAAGAGCTTATAATATTTGGCCTGTAGCTTTTACTTTTTATAAACACAAAGACAAAAATATAAAACTTTCAATAAAATCGGCCAGATTGGAAGATGGTAAATTGATACTAGAAAAAGTTATACCCGAAGGTAAAAAAGAAATGGATTTTGATGCTTTTAAAAATGGTCTGCGCTAAATTTTATTATCGTAAAAAGTAATTGAGTTTATATTTAAACCAGCTCTTTCTGTTTTTTCCAATAGATACAACATTCCAACTGTAATACATAAGCAAACAATAACAAACACAGAAAGACCTGGACTAGCCTTTTGATTTAACTTTCCTATTTTAATTTCCATATAATCTTTTTAATAAATTTTTAACTTTTAATGCTCCTTTTCTAAACAAAGTATTCTTTTTTCCTTTATTTGAAATAAAAGATCTTTCCAATTCATCTTTCAATTCATCTATAGACGCATACAAATCATCTTTTTCAACTACACAGTAATGTTGATTTCCTTTATAAAACAAATTAGCTTCAGCTTTAAAAATATCTCCTGACTTATGACGATTTGTGGTTTTTCCAATTTCCACTTCACAAAGAGCTCCGTCCTCACCTGCCATAAACTTATCCAGTGCAGTTATTTTTTTTGTAATATATTCTTCTATAGCCGGAGTAAGTTCAAAATTTGTTGAAGTGATTTTTATATTCATATTTTTAGTACTTAATTACTAAAACTTACATAATAATTATAACACCCCCAATACAAGTTTCAATTTATTAAAAATAGCTTATTTGGGCTTTTGTGTCCGTTTACCAATCTTATATTGTGGGTTTGAAAATAAAACTCTAATATCTCTTTTACTCTATTATTTGCTTTATTTCCTTCAGCTGGTTCTTTTACCATTATGAACCAGGTATCTTCATTTTTTTGAATAACCTCTTCTTTCCTAGAGTCCGGAGTAACCTTAACTTTTATATACATAACCAAATTATAAACCACAATCATAAGGGTTGCATTATGTCCTAATTTTGATAATATTTGTTTGTGCTATTTATTTAGTACGATTTGTATAACATTCCGCGATAGTGAGAAAATACGTAATTAATTCTGATCATTATTTAATAGTGTTCAGAACAAATTACATATTCCGCGATAGCTCAGTCGGTAGAGCGCCCCGCTGTTAACGGGAGGGTCCCAGGTTCGAGCCCTGGTCGCGGAGCAAACAAAGACGCCGAAAGGCGTTTTTGTCTTGCTCGCGAGAGTAGATTGATGTTATCAATCTACGTCAGGGCTCGAAGACCTGTGATAATTTTTTGTGACTGAAAGGAAACAAAAAATAGAACAGGTGTACAGAATCTGTAAGATTCGAGATCCCTTGGTCGCGGAGCAAATTTGACAAAATAATAATAAAATTATATAAATCTTGAAGAAAGGAGGTCAGAAATGTCTGAAAATAAGGAGCAAAGAATCCTATTAGAAGAATCCAATATAACTACTTGGACTAAAGTCTGGCATTCTTGCCGTAGAATATTAGTAAGTCGAGAAATAACAGATGATTCTGTTCAAAAAACAGCATCTGAACTAGTTAAAATTAGTTTTATAAGTGATGAACCAATAACTTTAATGATACAGAGTGGAGGAGGTTCTGCCATACCAATTTTACAACTAGGAGATGTTATCAACTCTCTAAATTGTCCGGTAGATGCTGTTGTTATAGGAGATTGTGGTTCAATGGCAGTCGATCTAGTTCAAATGTGTAGAAGAAGAATTATGCTACCATCATCAAGGATGCTTATCCACTACATCCGCCATGGGCAGAGGTGGGTGTGCGATGATCCTGAATGGGTAGCCAAAGATATTGCATACTTTCAAGAGAGAATCACCGAGATTGCCGAAAAACGAATTCTTTTGTATGAAAAAAGAACAGGTCTTCGTCGAGAAACTATCTCTGAAATATTTAGGCATGGAGAAATGCATGGGGCATACTTCTCCGCACAGCAATGTATAAAAATGAATCTGGCCGATGAAATTATTACAGATTTTAAGATCTTTCCAAAGGAGGACACCATGAATATAGGCTAGGAGGCCTACATCATGCACCGAAACCCTTTTAGGGAAAAGATGAGTGTTTCTTCTCACTACCAAGGTCTTTGTTGTCCTTACTGCGCCGACAAGCATCGTTGGAGCGGAAGGCCCAACAGCCACGGAAATGGTAAGAAGATCACTCTTCGTTCCCACCGGACTGGCAAGGTTTCCCACAACAACCGCAAAGCCAGTCTCAACAAAATCAAACCCGCCGAGAAATCGGCGGTTTTCTTTTAAAATAAATAGTGATAAATTGAATTTATGAAAATCTCGATTTGGATATTAAAAACAGTCTTAATTATTATTAGTCTTGCAGGAATAGGTTTTTTTACTTTCGTGTTACCAAGAGTAATTGGAGGTATAGATTTAGGAGGCTATGATCCTATACTTTTAGGTATGTATATAACTGCCATACCATTTTTTGTTATCCTCTACCAAACTTGGTTAGTTTTAGATTATATTTATAAAAAAAATTTTTTTTCGGAAAATTGTATTAAATCTTTAAATTATATAAAATACTGTTTAATAACAATCTCTGGACTATACGTATTGGGTATGCCTTATATTTTTTATGTAGCAGATAAGGATGATGCTCCGGGAGTAGTAGCGATAGCACTAATTATAATATCTTGTTCCGCTTTAAAAGCAGTATTTGTAAATGTATTTCAAAATTTAATTATAGAAGAAAAATTAAAGTTAAAATAATAGAAAAGGCTGTGTTTTTCGCCAAGTCTTATTCTCGCTAGGTCTCTAGAAAACCTTAGGAAAACAAATACTTGAAGAAAACACAGCCTGATTGTATCTATCTCGAGAAAGCAAACCCTAAACCTGCAATACACAGGGATTTTCTGGGGAAAAGAATTTCCCTTATGCTTTGGTCTGATAGACACGAGAACCCCTGAAAGAGGTTCTTTAAGCCGATATTTACAAAGCCTCGGGGAAGGCCGTCTTACCATATTTAATGTCCGGCAAGCACGGACCCGGGTTAGGACCCGTCAAACGATGGAGACTTACCTAGTAAGGCAAGCCTCCTGAACTCAAGGAACAATTCATACTATATATTATAGCAAATCTATAAAATTTGTCAAGTAATTAAATTGCACCAATTGATGTGGATTGCGAGAACAAAAAAACCCCTAAATTTGATATAATAGTGGAATACCCCTAAAAAATGGGGTATGTGCGATTATAATTTAAATTAAAATATGAACATTAAAAAATTAATAACTTTTGTATTAGTTTTAGCTTTTGTTTTTGGTTTCACTGGAATAGCCAAAGCTGAAACTGTCACAACAACTACAAGCTCAGCCCAAGTACAAGCTTTGCTTGAACAAATAAAAACTTTAACAGCTCAAATTGAATCCCTAAAAGCAGCCCAGGCTCAAGTAGAAACAGCAAGAGAAAGTGTTTCCAGTACCCTATCTATGATTAGGAATCTAAGAGAAGGTATGACAGGAGATGATGTAAAAGCTTTACAAGCAATTCTTGCAGCTGACCCTGAAATATACCCTGAAGGTTTAATAACAGGATATTATGGCAGACTTACATCAGAGGCTGTTAGAAAATTCCAAAGAAAAAATGGTATAGAAACAGTTGGAGTAGTAGGACCAAAGACACTACAAAAATTAAATGAAAAAATATCTGACCTTAAGTTATACTCTGAGGACGATGATGATGACGATGGTGATGATGACAACAGAGGTAAAGGAAAAAAACTTTGTGTTATAACTCCACCCGGACACCAAATTGCCCCAGGATGGTTAAAGAAAAATAATGGTCAAAGACCTGTAGTTCCTGAGTGTCAAAAACTACCTAAAGGAATCCAGGATAAAATAGACTGGAACAAACCTACAACAACACCTGATACAATTGCTCCAACAATATCTTCTATAGTTTCTAGTTCAACAAATGCTACTTCTACAAAAGTGACATGGAACACAAACGAATTAACTATAGGAAAAATATTCTACGGAACAACAACTCCTTTGACAGTCAGTTCAACAACTCCTGTTATAAACTCAAATGTGTTTAAGGTAAATCATGAGGTTATGCTAAATAATCTAGCAACATCTACAACATATTACTTTATAATTAGTGCCAAGGATCCAGCTGGAAATACAAGCACCTCAAGTCAAAATTCATTTGTTACACCTGCAAACTAACAAATAAACAAAAATGATTTAATAAAATAAACCACATATTGTGGTTTATTTTATTTGACAAAATAATTTGATTGTAATATAATAAAGAATGTAAGTTATATCTCTCAAAACAATATATTCTTCTTGGAATTTACGAGAGACCTAGTCGTCTTACTCTTTAATCTAAAGACTAGAAGAATAATATGTTTAGAAAACGAATTAACCGGGGTCAAAACTCCGGTAACTACCGAGCATTTAGAAAACCTCGTGTAAATAATAAATACTTTAGTGATGTTTCAAAGTTTATAAAAAAAGCTGATTTGGTTGTGGAAGAAAAACCTTATATTCCAACAAATTCATTTGCTGATTTCCCTATTGAACAAAAATTAAAAGATAATGTACTTAGACATGGATACCTTCACCCTACACCCATCCAAGACGAATCCATCCCTTTTATTCTACAAAACAGAGATATTGTTGGTATCGCCAACACAGGAACAGGTAAAACTGCTGCTTTTGTTATTCCCCTTTTAAATAAAATATTTAAAAACAAAAATCAGAAAGTTTTGATAGTTGCTCCAACAAGAGAATTGGCAATACAGATAAATCAAGAACTGACAAAATTTGCTTTTGGTCTATCTATATTTTCTGTTTGTGTAGTAGGAGGAATGCCTATATTTAGACAAATAAACGATCTTCGTCGTAGCTACAACTTTGTTATTGGAACACCTGGAAGAATAAAAGATTTGGTAGACAGAGGAAATATAGAACTAAACAAATTCCAAACAATAGTCTTGGACGAATCAGATAGAATGCTAGATATGGGATTTATAAATGATATGAGATTTCTAGTAAAATCTATGCCAAAAGAAAAACAAACTCTTTTCTTTTCAGCTACAATATCTCCAGATATAAACAAAATCATAAAAGAATTTTTAAATGACCCTGTAAATATTTCTGTTAAAACAAGAGATACTGCTCACAGCGTAGATCAGGATGTAGTGTATGTTAAAAACGGACCAAAGTTAGAAATACTTCACAATTTACTTTCAAAACCAGAATTTAATAAAGTTTTGATTTTTGGTAGAACAAAACATGGAGTAGAAAATCTTTCTAAAATGCTAGGTACCAGAGGTTTCAAAGCAGAGTCTATTCATGGCAATAAAAACCACACTCAAAGACAGAGGGCTCTTAATCAATTCAAAGATAACAAAAGTCAGATACTGGTCGCAACAGATGTGGCGGCTAGAGGGTTAGATATACCAAATGTAAGTCACGTTATAAACTATGAACTGCCTTCTACATACGAAGACTACATCCACCGTATAGGCCGTACTGGACGAGGAGGCAAAACAGGCAAAGCTTTGACTTTCATAGATTAAAAAAAGCTGTGGGATATCCCACAGCTTTCTTTTAATCAATTTCTATTAAATATCTCCTCTCGCGACAATACTTATTCAAATCACAACAAGCCCGAGTCCAAAAAGGAACCCTTTGAGCAAACCTACCCAAAAACTCCCTCTTTTGGTATTTATGACTATTTATAGAAGCTCTAATATAAAGACCTTGAGCTACTTTCTCATAATAAGACAGATGATATCTCCTACTCATCTGGTCCCTAAAAAAACCAGCAAAAAGGATCACTTGGGATCCTCCATCTTCTAAAACCTCAGGATTACCCAAAGTGTTTCCTTGTAAGACAAAGAAATCCAAAAAACACGTAAGATTATTTTTCAAATTGCCATAAGGACCATCTTCATCTATAGGTTCTAAAGAATAGCGAGTTAATATATCTGCCACATAAAACAATTCATCATTTCTAAATGACCTTTTTTTACCTTCTAATACCTCCGACAAAGAGATTAAAAAAAACTCGAGAGCATCCTCACGGCTGACACCAAATAATTCTTGAAGTTCAGACATTGTAACACTCCTCCTATTTACATATTATAATAGAAAAAATTATATGCAAGGATAGAGATTATAACTTCCTACTGTCATATGCCCAATGAAGCACAGCTTGTCTTTGGCGCGGTCTGCAAGCAAAATCCCCTGCCCTACAGTTTTTTGTTATCTGAGTTATGTGACGTTTTATTGCCTTCCATCTTTTTATTTGTCTTGTGTCGTCCGGATGTCTTCTACCCATATAATACCGACAATACCACTGAAACCATCCTCTAGGATCATCTTTGTGTATCCATCCTTTTTTCTGCCAAACGGAAAGTGGTTGACTAGCATTTACTTTGAAAAAATTTAGATTTTTGTCTCTTTTATCTTTTGCAAACTTAGCTTTTACAAACCATTCTTTAGGAAACTCTTTTACACAATCTCGCATATAAACCCCGCCAAAAACCCCGAGCTCCAACATTTGTTTAGGAGTAAGTTCTGGTTTAAATTCTTTATCAAAATTTTTACCGATAGGCTCAGTCAAAATATACTTATATCCTTTCTGCATTTTATCATTTACAGTGATAGTTTTTTTCATATATTAAAAACTAAAAATTTAAATAAGTAATTGTCAGTTGTAAAACAGTGGCAAAAGAAACCCAGAGTAGATAAGGGATTTGGATCAAAGCTATCCATTTAGAATATGGCCAAATAACTTTCATCGCCCAAATTAAAGTTACCAAAACCAAAATAATATCAATACCTGCTAAAATATTGTTTTGTAAACCAAACTGAAGAGGAGTAAAAGCTAAATTAAAAAAAATATTCAAAACAAAAGGCAAAACAATCTTGGCAGAAATTTGTTTTCTGTAAAACATTACAAAAACTTTTATAAAAGAAATCGCAATAAGAACATATAAAACCGACCAAACTGGACCAAAAAGATAAGATGGTGGAGCCCAATCTGGTCTAATAAGATTTGTATACCAATTGTATGTATTCATATCATTAAATTTTATCATAATAATTTACAAATAAATAAAAAGGTTTACTATTTATATTGGAGGTGGTTATGGATTGCTGTTGGACCATAATGCCCAGACTAAACCATCATGATGGTAAACTCATAGAATGTATCTTACCTAGAAACCATAACCCAGAGTTCTGTATGGGAATAAAAAATAGAGATCGTACAAGACAGATGATAAAGTGGGGCGAAGATGGAAGTGGATGTGATGATAATTGTGAATACTGCATGAAATGTTTTGTTTACGAAGAACTTACTTTAAGAGAAGGTCTTATGGAGCTTTACAATTCAATACATGGTACAAATAAGTCCATTCAAGAATAGCTTGAGTGGACTTTTTTCATATAAAAATTTTATAATGTGTATATGCAAAAAATAAAAGTAGAAAATAGCGGATGTCTAGGTGGCTTATGGATAGTTGGTTGGTTATTTACACTTGGATATCTTAAACTTGCTTTCTGGCAAGGAGTTTTGGCTATAGCTTTGTGGCCATATTATTTGGGAGCCTTTTTTAGTTTGGTTCCATAAAGGAGCAAATAAAACACACTCAAAACCGTCCTCGATTTTTATAAAACAAAGCGCTCGTCACTGACCTCTCGCCAAACTCGCTACGCTCAGACAGTGTCTCCGGCTGGCGTTCCTCGCTTTTGTTTTAGCTAAAAATCTGCGAATGTTTTTGAGAGTTGTTTTATTTTTGATTGTAATAGGTTGAAGAATATTTTAAGTAAGTAAAAAGCCGTGGGGGTTAACCCACGGCTTTTGGTTGAAAGAACTCACTGCCTTTGCTGGCGCCGACGCCAGAGGCCGAGGGCCAGAAGACCAAGACCAGAAAGAAGAACTGTGCCCGGCTCAGGGACTTCGGACGTATTAGCCCAATGAGCAGAGTAATTCCCTGTCCCATTTGCGGTGACGGCGTTAAGGGAGCCATCCCCGTTGAAGTTGTAGGCTTGCATGATCAGGCCTCGGAACCCGGTAGATCCATTGACTGTGTTATCTGTCCAGGCCAAAGATCCATTTACATAGAACTCATACGAAGTGCCTTGAAAGACAATCGCAAGAGTATTCCATGCATTATATTGGATGGGATTGGCGAGAATCTGCCAACTGCCAACAGTATCTTCCCACGCCCTGAAGGTTGGAGTCCCTCCATAATTGGTGAATCCCAAAATGAGGTACCCTGTGACATTTGTACCATCAGTCATGATTCCCCAGATGTCGGTCCGCCGCGAACCATTCAGCTCGCTTCGCCACTCTTCCGGGATCCACAGATCAGCTGAGATGGATGACCCAACTCCACCCGACACAAGGTACTGCATACCCTGTGTATTGTAGAACTGACCGTTCTGGCCAGAAAGACGGTTGCCCATTCCCTGAGCAGCGTTGATGCCGATTTGGAGAACGTCGCTTCGGCCCTGAAAAGAGCCGATATCTGCGAATACATTGGGTTGGTAACGGTCCGTGACCCATCCACCAGCAGGTGCCCCATCAAAAGATGGGGTGATGACATTTGCGTTGCCCAAAAGGACAAAGCAGAAAAGTACAAGCAAGATTGCGAGATTTCGCACTACATCACCTCTCTCAAAGAACCTGTGCCCTCTTGGGCAACGCCATAAACCTACATAAAACAAGCTTTTTTGTCAATAGACCGTATTTTTTACACAAAAGAAAAGCAGGCCGTTACCGGCCCGCTAAAATGGGTTTAGACAGAAACAGGAGAAATTATTTTCAAGAGCTCTAGACGAACTTCTTCGACTGGAGGCTCAGCATTGACATGTACAATATCTTGCCTCCTTCTTTCTAGTTCATCTAAAATTTTGTCTATTGATATTACATAATCATTTAGACGTTTTGTAACTATTTCCGGAGTACTATCCGGCCTTGCTCTTTGTATTGCTCTATTAAAAGCGGTGGTCCATTGGCATTCCAGAACTATATACTTTACTGAATATCCTTCTAGCAAGTTAATAACCATTCCAACTTGATCGACATCTCTGGGCGCCCCATCTAGAACAATGTTTTTAAAAGAGGCTTTTTTAACCTCTTCCGAAACAGCTCTAGATACCTCATTAAAAGGACAGGGTATTCCTGCATCTGTATAAGCAAGAAGAGTTGGATTAGACCTCATTAAATAACCAACTTCAACATGGTAAAAACCATAATAATCCTTAAAGTATTTGCAGTGTTCACCCTTACCTGCCCCAGGAAATCCTAGAAAAACAAAAGCTCTATTTTTAGAATCTCCAAAAAGTCTGACCATCAAAACCTTCCTTCCTGTGTTCCAAAGAACAACCAGTCAAAGATTTTAATATAAAAAGGTTATTTGGTCAATTATTCAACCAAAACACTACCTGTCATACAGTCTGGTTTTGGAAGGTCGAGTACAGCTAAAATAGTTGGCGCTATATCTGCCAAAGTTCCATCTTTTAGTTTATAACTTTTGTCTGTAACAATAGCTGGGACGGGATTTGTAGTATGAGCTGTATGTTTATTGCCTGTTTGTGGATCAATATTTACCTCTGCATTACCATGATCTGCTGTTATGAAAGCAAGTCCTCCACTTTTCTCTATAGCCTCTACCATTCTTCCGAGTTGCTTATCAGCTTCTTCCACAGACTCTATAATAGCCGGCACATTGGCTGAGTGCCCCACCATATCTGCATTTGCGATATTTACAAAAATAAACTGTGTTCCTTTTTCTATTTGCTCTATTGTTTTGTCTGCAATACCTTTGGCCTGCATTTTTGGAGCCATATCATGAGTTGGAAATTCTTTCTGACTTGGGATAAGAATATGCTCTTCACCCGGATAAGGTTTTTCTACACCTCCATTTAAAAAGTAGGTTGCATGAGGAAACTTTTCTGTTTCTGCTATATGTGCCTGAGTAAGACCTGCATTTGAAATCTCTTTTGCTAAAGTTGAACAAATAACTTCTGGTGGGAAAGCAACTAAACACTTAAATTCTGCCCCATACTCTGTCAGAGTCACAAAACAAATATCTTCTTTGTTAGTTTTTTCTAAAATTTTTGAAGAAATCATCCTGGCCCTATCTGCCCTAAAGTTAAAGAAAAAAACTCCGTCATGAGCTTCTATGGCACAACCTTTACCGTCTGCACCAAGACAAACTATTGGTTCAATAGTCTCGTCTATTTTATTTTCTTTATAAAGATTTTCTACATATTCAGAAGGTTTTAGTGTACAAACATTTCCTTTACATTCAAA
Source organism: uncultured Candidatus Saccharibacteria bacterium (assembly GCA_964551495.1). Taxonomy (GTDB): domain Bacteria; phylum Patescibacteriota; class Minisyncoccia; order Phycocordibacterales; family DATDWN01; genus JBAYWK01. Next base: position 72,597 of record CAZKCA010000001.1, on the reverse strand, counting down.
CAAAGCTTTTTCTACCTTATCAAGTCTATCCCAATTGTTATCTCTATCCATTGCATAAAATCTTCCAGAAACAGAGGCAATAAAACCAATTCCAACTTGTTCCAAAATCTCTTCCAATTTTTTCAAATAACCAGCACCACTTTGAGGAGCAGTATCTCGGCCATCTGTAAAAACATGAATAGCTACTCTTTTAACACCGTTTTCTCTAGCTGCTTTTAGAAAAGCAAAAAGATGTTCCATATGACTATGTACACCTCCATCCGAAAGAAGTCCTTGAACATGCAGGGTTGAATCATTCTTTTTTACATGATCAAACAGAGCCAGAAAAGCTGGATTTTTAGCATATTCTCCAGAATCTATAGCCTTTTTTATCCTAACTAAATCTTGATCTAAAGGTTTACCAGCGCCGATTGTCATATGACCAACTTCACTGTTACCCATTTGTCCTTCTGGAAGTCCCACTGCTTCACCAGAAGCTTTGAGTAATGAATGAGGATAATCTTTCCATAACCTATCAAACACAGGAGTATTTGCTTGTGCTATAGCATTATCTTTAGAATCTTCTCTATAACCCCAACCATCAAGCACGACTAAAAGGACTTGTTTGTGTTTATTCATAAAGCTATTATACTAAATTTTTTGAAAGCTACTAATTGAAAGCTTTTCTACCCATGTATACTGCTTTTTTGCCAAGCTCTTCTTCTATTCTTAAAAGTTGATTGTATTTTGCTACTCTCTCTGATCTGCAAAGTGAACCTGTTTTTATTTGTCCCGCACCTAGTCCAACAACAAAATCTGAAATAGTAGTATCCTCTGTCTCTCCTGATCTGTGTGATACAACAGCTGTCATACCTGCTTTGTGAGCCATTTGTATTGCATCTATGGTTTCTGAAACAGTTCCGATCTGATTTAATTTTATCAAAATCGAATTTCCAGCTTTTTTCTCGATCCCCATTTTAAGTCTTTGAATATTTGTAACAAACAAATCATCTCCAACAATCTGAACTTTCTTTCCAATTTTTGAAGTCAAAAGTTGCCATCCTTCCCAATCATCTTCTGCCAAACCATCCTCAATAGATACAATTGGATATTTTTTGACCCAGTTTTCATAAAAAGCTACCATTTCGCTACTACTTAGGACTTTTTTCTCTGTTTCCAAATGATACTTACCGTCTTTATAAATTTCACTAGCCGCTGCATCTATTGCCAAAGAAATATCTTTTCCTGCTTTATATCCAGCATTTTTTATGGCTTCCAAAATTATTTCTATCGCATCTTCGTTTGAAGGAAGAGATGGAGCGTATCCACCCTCGTCTCCCACAGAAGTATTTAGTTTCCTAGATTTTAGTATTTTCTTTAACTCATGAAAAACTTCTGTTCCATAACGCAAAGCCTCGGCAAAGTTTTTCGCTCCCAAAGGAACAATCATAAATTCTTGAAGGTCTGTAGAATTTTCTGCATGTTTTCCTCCGTTCAAAATATTCATCATTGGAGTAGGCAAAACTGTCATCTTTGACTTACTGATTGTTTTGAAATATCCATACAAAGTTTTTCCAGAAGACTTTGCCATTGCTTTGGCAAAAGCTAAAGATACTCCCAAAATAGCATTTGCACCAAGTTTTGCCTTGTTCTCTGTCCCATCTAGTTTTATCATGGCATCATCCAGTGTTTTTTGTGTCCATTCTCTTCCTCTAAGAAGTTTTCCAATCGATGTGTTTACGTTTTCTATTGCTTTTTTAACACCCTTACCTCCATATCTTTTCTTATCTCCATCTCTTAGTTCAACAGCTTCGTGACTTCCTGTAGAAGCTCCAGAAGGAACCGATGCTCTACCAAAAGATCCGTCCGCCAAATAAATATCAACTTCTACAGTAGGATTGCCTCTAGAATCAACTATTTCTCTTCCTACTATTTTTGTAATCTTTTTTGAAACTGTTTTTTTGACTGTTGCCATTTGTAATCAAATTAATTATTAACGGAACTTATTCTATCACGAGAGTTGTGGTTGGTAAAATGAAGTCAAAAGCACACACTAAAAACGTCCTCGGTTTTTGTGAAATAAAGCACTCGAAGCTGGCCTCCCGCCAAACTCGCTACGCTCAGACAGTGTCTCCGGCTGGCGCTTCTCGCTGTTATTTCAGTCAAAAACCTGCGAATGTTTTTATTAGTGTGCTTTTGATTTGGACTAAACAAAAAAACAAAACATATTTTTAAAAACATTGCACAGGATATTAGAAAACAATGACGAAAATAAAGTAAGTCTTGAGCATGTTTGAGGCTTTTTGCCGAGTTTGCGAAAGACTACGTATTGAGGAGATTGTTTTCTTTATATTCGAGTGAGAAGCTATGTTATAGCTTCGCAAGACCTTGAGCATTTGTAATCAAATGTGAAAGGTGTACAGTCCCTGTAAGGGATAGCAAAAACCATCTGTAATCAGATGGTTTTATGCGGGTTTTTAAAAATATGTTTTGTTTTTATTTTATTGTTACAAACCCCCACCTCCTTTTTGTGAGATGTTGTGCTGATTAAATATAACCTGTCTGACTCTTTCCGGATGAGAAACTGTGGCCATGTAGAAACTTCTACTATCTTCAGCAGCAGTTTGAACTCTTATATTTCCAAAACCTAAAAGAGTAGCGATAAAGCCATGAGTATCTATAGTAACGTCTTGGATTTTATCAAACCTTAAGTTAGTGATCTCCCTAGAAAACAACCCTCTTTGTTCTATGTCTATTATTCTCTTTTCTGTCACATACCAAACATCCAAATAATATTTGGTCCATTCTATAAAAAAAGAACACCACAAAAACAAAAGCCACAAACAATAAAAGAAAGTAAATAAAGCTGTTTCATTTCCAGATATTTGTATTGCATCTATTATTTGTGGCAAAAACATTTTAAACAAAGTAAAAACAGCAAAAGGCAAGATGGCCGCAAAAAGTAAAGCTAAAGAGTGTCCTAAGAAAATTATCCAATGCCTCCTAACTTCCAATAAGACATTTTCGTCCTGATCTAGATTTAATTTTTTCTTGATCATAATTTTAAAAATAAAATAATGCTAAAGAAGCAAATAGAAATAATGCTAAAGAAACAAAAACATACAAAGTTTCAGCCACAATTACACCCTGAGCTTTCATACCATAAGCATTCCAGTGATACATAAGTATCGCAGATATAATGAAATAAAATACAAAAAATATAATAAGAAAAATATTTAAAGCTGGGGTTTGAGAGATAATATAAGAAAAGACTTCTGAAACTTTTTCTATAAAAGGTGGAGTCTCGATTGGTTGCATAAAAACATTATACCAAAAGAAAAATTTTTTGGTGAAAAGAAATACACAAAAGAAAACCCTCTCAAAGGTTGACTTAAAGCCTTATTTTGTGATTTAATGGACTTTCGTTTGTCTTTTTTGTAAAGAACGATTTTAACGGCAATTTTTATTATGGAAATAAGAAACATAGCGATCATAGCTCACGTAGACCACGGCAAGACAACTCTTACCGATGCTTTGATGCGTCAGACAGGAATGTCCGAGGAAGGGACAACAATGGACTCTAATGCACTAGAGCTTGAAAGAGGTATCACTATTTATGCTAAAAATACTTCTATCTACTACAAAGATACAAAAATAAACATAGTGGACACACCAGGTCACGCTGACTTTGGATCTGAAGTAGAAAGAGTTCTTCGTTCTATTGATGATGTTTTGCTTTTGGTAGATGCTCAAGAAGGGCCGATGCCTCAAACAAGATTTGTTTTGAAAAAATCACTTGAACTTGGACTAAAGCCAATTGTTGTTATAAACAAAATAGACAAACCCGCTGCAAGACCAGACGCTGTCCACGAAATGGTTCTGGAGCTTTTCTTAGAGCTTGGAGCAAATGACCACCAAATAGATTTCACTACTATATATGCTATTGGAAGAGACGGAATAGCAAAAAGAACACTTGATGAAGATTCAAAAGATCTAACTCCCCTACTTGATACAATCCTAGAAAAAGTTCCAGTAGCAAACGGAGACATAAATGCTCCGGCAAAACTTCAAACCTTTAACCTTGCTTACGATAATTTCTTAGGAAGAATGGCTATTTGTAGAGTATACGAAGGAACAGTAAAAGTAGGTGAGCAAATTTATTTTAAACAACACAATACAGAAACAGTTAGTGGAAAAATAACAAAAATATTTACATTTGAAGGAACAAAAAGAGTAGAGACCCCTGAGGCAACTGCTGGAGATATTGTTATGATCGCTGGACTTCCGACTATATATATTGGAGACACTATTTGCAAAGATCCTGAGACAGAACCTTTGCCAACAATTAAGATAGATGAACCAACAATCTCTCTAAACTTTTTAGTAAACGACTCCCCTTTTGCTGGAACCGAAGGGAAATTTGTAACAGGAAGACAGATAAGAGAAAGATTGGAAAAAGAACTTGAAGTTAATGTTGGCCTCCGAGTTGATTGGAATCCTGAAAGTAAAGGAGAGTTTGCTGGTACTAAAGAAGGTTTTGCTGTGTATGGACGAGGAGAGCTTCATATTGCTGTCCTACTAGAAAACATGAGACGAGAAGGATATGAAGTTCAAGTTTCTCAACCACAAGTAATTATAAAAGAAGAAAATGGAATTAAACTTGAGCCTTTTGAAGAGGTTATAGTAGATGTTCCAAATGAACTTGCAAGTGCTGTGATAAGCACACTGACTAGTAGAAAAGGGATCATAACAAACATAAAACAAGAAGATACAACTCAGAGAGTTATTTTTGAAATACCAACTAGAGGACTTTTGGGCTACAGAGGACAGTTTGTCGTAGACACAAAAGGTCAAGGAATACTTTCAAGTAGGTTTATAGAATTTAGACCTTATGCTGGAGAAATAAAAAGAAGTCATTTGGGATCTATGGTTTCAATGATGAAAGGAAAAGTTTTAGCTTTTGCTCTAGACAACTTGCAACAAAGAGGAACTTTATATGTAGAACCTGGTATGGAAGTCTATGAAGGAATGGTTATTGGAAATGTTTCTAAAGGAGATGATTTGCAAGTAAATCCTATAAAAGGAAAACAACTTACAAACATGCGTGCCTCTGGGTCTGATGATGGAATTTTCCTTGCCCCTGCTTATAAATTAGACATAGAAAAAGCCATGGAGATAATGGCTGAAGATGAATACATAGAGATAACTCCAAAGTCTGTAAGGTTAAGAAAGAAGGTTTTTAAGAAGTAAATACGATTTAACCTCCTCCACAACAACTTTTCTGGAGCAACCTCACAAACTCCTGCGAGTTTGTTCGGCAGTCCTCGCTTTTGGTTCGTCAAGAAGGAATACCTTGACGAAACCATGCCCAAAAGCTGTGGAGTCTCCAGAAAAGTTGTTGTTTCGGAGATTAAAAAAACTGTAAATAATTATAAATTAGTAATATTAAATTTAATAATAAAACACTATTTCCCAAAACATTGCACAGGATATTAGAAAACAACGACGAAAATAAAGTAAGTCTGGAGCATGTTTGAGTGTAGCGAGTTTGGCGAGAGGCCAGCTTCGAGTGCTTTATTTCACAAAAACCGAGGACGATGATAAATTATTTGTCTCTTGTTGTTTATATATTCAAAAGCCCCCACGTATGTGGGGGCTTGTGTCTATCGTGCGCGGTAGCACGGACGGTTCCGAGGGGGTTTCCTTTCGGTCCCCTCGTGACTTCGGCTTGGCTTCTTTGCTCGGCGAATCCTTTTTTCCTCCTTCCTCTCTTCATCAAAATTGAAGAGATCCCTCGCAAAAAATTGGATATCCGGATTGAAAGTTGCCAAAAACTTTTCCTTTCCTATTTATATAAATACCACTTTTTAAAAAAAATTACAACAACTGGTAATCCCCAACTTTTGTCCTGATAATGTGGTTAACTAGAGCACAGTTTCCTAAAGAATCCGCCAAATCCGGAACAAACTGTCTTATATAAAACCCAGAACTGACAGATACTTCTATTTTGTCTATCACTAAGTTTTGTATTTTATCTTTTAAAACATCTTGCCATTTTGAAATTATCTCATCTTGTCTAAAATCACCTTTAACTTTGGAAATTTTTTCTTTTATTTGTTCAAACAAATCCAAAGGAGTAATTTCTCTTCTTTCTAAAAATTTCGCTTCATATAAAGAAACTACATGTTCTGGTATTTCTATCTCAGAAACCTTTCCTTCTCTTGCCCAAACAAAAAGTGGTTTACCCTTTACTGGCTCTGAAGAATAAATTGGATATTTTTGACTAAATTCTCCTAAATTTTTGTCTAAAACTTTCTTTATTTGTTCTTCCGTTGGAACTTTTAATTTTTCATTTTCAATCATACCCAAAACATCCCCTGTGTCTGTCTGTAAACCCCATAAAATTTCAAAAACATAAGTTTTTGGCAAAGATAAAAATTCCCCTCTTTTTTGTAAAAGGTTGCTTTCTATAAAAATCAAAAGTCCTTCAGCCATTGGATCAAGTCTTCCAACATAAGTCAAAGGAATATCTTTTATTTCTAAGTTATTCTCTTTGTATCTATCTATACACTCCTTCGGTGTTTCTCCAAGATTCTTATATACCAAATGTATCCCTTTTTCTTGTATATTGGTCATTTTTTAGTTAAACTTACAAAGAAGTCTATCATTTTATTAATACTTTATCTATCATGTCACAAAAAATAAGTACCGAAAGTTATAAAGGGGTAAGAGATTTTTACCCAGAAGATATGTTTGTTCTAAACTACATATTTGAAACCTGGAAAAAAACCGCAAAATCTTTTGGTTACGAAGAATACAGCGCCTCAATACTAGAGTCAGCTGAATTATACAGAGCAAAATCTGGTGAAGAAATAGTGAATGAACAAACTTATACTTTCCTAGACAGAGGTGAAAGAGAGGTTACTTTAAGACCAGAGATGACCCCAACTGTTGCAAGAATGATAGCAGCCAAAGTAAAAGAACTACCTTTTCCTATTAAATGGTTCTCTATACCAAACCTCTTTAGATATGAGAAACCTCAAAAAGGAAGACTTCGTGAACACTGGCAATTAAATGTTGACCTGTTTGGTGTTGAATCTAAAGATGCTGATGTTGAGATAATAAAAATCGCCTATACAATAATGAAAAACTTCGGAGCAAAAGAAGAAGATTTTGTTATTAGATTAAATAGTAGAAAACTAATGAAAGATTTATACAATCTTTTTTCATTAGATGAGGATAAATCATACAAATTATCAAAAATAATAGATAAAAAAGATAAGATAAGTGAAGACACTTTCCGAACAAGTCTAGAAGAAATACTAGGAGATAAAACTGATGACTTTATTAGATTAATATCTTCAAACGAAGTTTTGTTAAATACTTTGGGAGTATCAAATAAAAACGTAGAAGATTTAGTCATACTTATAGAAAAACTAGAAGCAAATGGTATAAAAAATATAAAATTTGATCCGACACTAATGAGAGGTTTTGATTATTATACAGGAACAGTTTTTGAAGTTTTTGACACTTCTCCAGAAAACAATCGATCTATTTTTGGAGGAGGAAGGTATGATGACCTTTTGGATATTTTTGGAGCACAAAAAGTCCCAGCTATTGGTTTTGGTGCTGGAGATGTAACAGTAAAAGACTTTTTGGAAACACACAATTTATTACCAGAATACAAATCAAATTGTCAGCTATTTATAGGAACTATAAACGAAGACTTTATACAAAATGCTGAATATATAGCTAGTGCTATAAGATCAGAAGGTATAAATGTCACTGTAAATTTAACAAACAAAAAAATAGGTGATCAGATAAAATTAGCCCTGAAACAAAAAATACCTTACTTTCTTGCTATTGGTGAAGATGAAATAAAAAGTGATTCTTATACAATAAAACACCTCCAATCAGAAACAGAAAATAAACTACCAATATCAGGGATAGTTGAATTAATAAAAAAGACAGAATAATGCGAAAAATTGTATTTGATATCGAGACAAAAAATATATTCCAAGATGTTGGGTCCAATGATCCTGTTGACTTGGATATTTCTATTGTGGGACTTTATGATTATGAATCAGATTCTTATAAAAGTTTTACCCAAGAAGAATTCCCCTCTATGTGGGAAATAATAAGTAAATCAGATATGCTTATTACCTATAATGGCGATCATTTCGATATCCCTCTTTTAAACAAATACTACAAAAAAGCAGGCTTAGGAGATCTAAATCAAATAAGGTCTCTTGATATTTTGAAAGAAATAAAAAACACCTACGGACGTAGGATGAAACTAGATCAGATAGCTGAAGGGACTTTTGGAATACATAAAAGCGGAAATGGTTTGGAAGCTGTTGCATGGTGGAAACAAGGAGAAATAGATAAAATACGAAAATACTGTCTAGATGATGTAAAAATTACAAAAGATGTTTACGAGTATGCAATGAAAAATAAAAAACTTATTTTCAAAGAAGGGCCTTTCACCAAAGAAATAAAATTGGATACAAAACACTGGGAGCCTGTCCTGGAAATAAAAACTCAAAGTTTGTTTTAATAGTTTAGTTTGGGAAAAATCTCCTCTACAACACCTTTCTAGAGCACCCTCACAAACTCCTGCGAGTTTGTTCAGCAGTCCTCGCTTTTGATCAGTCAAGAAGGGGCGCCTTGACGGAACCATGCTCAAAAGCTGTGGAGTCTCTAGAAAGGTGTTGTTTCAGAGATTCTTATTTTTCATATACTTTAAAAAAACAACTTTTTGAAACATTCGCAGATTTTTAGCTAAAACAAAATTTCTTTTCTATATTTTTTTATTTTAAAAGTAAAAGGGCGGGATCCCGAAGGAAACCCGCCCTGCCGTGTTTGGCCGGATAACCGGCCGGATCAGCTGTGCGACACACTGGACGGTGGGACGAACGAACTAGTCTTCTCCCAGTGTCTGCCATGCATTGCACTCACTGATCATATCTTCCTCTAAACCAAGCGCCCCGGGGTTTTTATCCGGAAAAACGCTGTCGCGGTATTGTCGAGGAGGCCTGTTAATTTGTCTGGGTGCCGGTACCCCGCTATCCCAGACTCATCCCTGTCAAAACTAACAACCCTTCGGTCTCCGGGAAACGAAACCTTGGGCCTGTTGATTCTCGAACATCGAGCGCGCTCTGTGATGGGGAGAGAACCAACAAGACTTCCCTATCTACTATTAATCTTAGCACACTATAAATTGTTTGTCAAGCAAATTTTGTTGTATTTTTGTCTATGGTAAAAATATGTCTTAAAATAAGGCTATAATTAAGATAATTGCTAAAGCGATTCTGTAAAATATGAAAATGTTTAGATTGTGGTTTTTCATATACTTTATAAAGTAGTGAATTACCAAAAGTCCAACAAAAAATGAAGTTAGAGAACCGATCAAAAGATCTATTCCAAAAGAAGTGTTTAAAACATCTATTTCTAAAAGTTTTTTAGCCCCAGAACCAAGTAAAATTGGTATTGATAAAACAAAACTGTATCTAACTGCTTCGTTTTTAGGAAGACCAGCCAAAAGCCCTCCTGAAATTGTTGCTCCTGAACGAGAGATACCAGGGATTAAAGCTAGACTTTGAAAAAGTCCGATAACAAGTCCCCTACCCAAAGAAAGAGGCTTATCTTGCTTACCAAGTTTCTGTGCAAAAAACATAACAAAACTGCCGATGACTAAAGAAACTGCCACCAAAAAAACATCTCTAAAAATTGTGTCCATATAAGACTCTATAACAAGTCCTATTATAACAGCCGGTATAGTTCCTAAGACTACAGACCAAGCCAAAATCTTATCTTCTTTATTTACATATATACCAAAAACAGAACGAACTATTGTTACAAAAATTTTAAATATATCTTTCCAAAAATAAATTACCAAAGCTATTACATTAGCAAACTGAAGTATTGCATCAAAACTAAGAGAATACTCCAAAGGAAGGTTAAGTATTGATCTTGCAATTATAAGATGTCCCGAAGAAGAAACTGGTAAAAATTCTGTTGCTCCTTGAACTATGCCGAGTATGATTGCCTCAAATGGTGTCATGAGATATAATTCTATCACGTTTCAAAATTAGAAAAAAGTTATTTTATCTCAAAAATATGGAAAACAACACTTCGAGCACAAATAAGTTTGCTATACCCTTGGCTATCATAATAGCTGGGCTTATAATAGGAGGCTCTATATATTTATCAAGCAATAAAAAATCACCGGTATCTAATGTAAACAACCCGACTCCTACACAACAAGGAGTAGAAGCCATGATACCTGTAGATGAATCTGATCATATACTTGGAAAACTAACAGCAGATATAATCATTGTAGAATACTCCGATATAGAGTGTCCTTTCTGTAAACAATTCCACACAACTCTACAGAGAATAATCGCTGAATACGGACCATCTGGTAAAGTGGCTTGGGTCTATAGACATTTTCCGATAGATTCACTGCATAAAAACGCTAGAATAGAAGCTGAGGCCACCGAATGTGCAGCAGAACTAGGTGGAAATGGTAAATTTTGGGAATATACAAATATTTTATACGAAAGAACAAAATCAAATGACGGACTTGATCTAACACAGTTGCCTCTTATAGCAGAAGAAATTGGTTTAAATAAAGAAGAGTTTAATGAGTGTTTAGTTAGCAGAAGACATCAAGATATAGTTCAAAAAGACTATGAGAATGCAGTTGCTTCTGGTGGAAGAGGTACACCTCACTCTATTTTGGTTATCACATCTACAGGAGAAAGGATTCCTATACAAGGAGCTCTTCCTTACGAAAATATAAAACAAGCAATAGATGGAATACTTAGTTCCACAAACTAACTAAAAAAAATAGTCTTTATCTAGACAAAACTGACATTTTGGATCTTGGCATTTTTTGGATATAAAATTATTGGAAAAAACATCTTTTATTAAATCTTCTATATTTTTAATAAGATCTCTTTTTTCTTCATCTGAAATTTCTAAAGACAAAATTGGACAATCTCCGTTTTCACTTGGTTTGATAAATACCAAAGAAGGTATAATATCTTTGTTTTTATATAAAGAGTTTCCCTCGATTAACATCTTGTAAAAAACCAATTGTCTAAAATACCCACCATCATCATTTTTAGTTTGACCTTTTATGGCATTTATAGATTTAGCTTTTGTTGTTTTATAATCAAATACATTAATCTTGTTATCAAAAATAAGCATAGAATCAAGCTGACCGTGTAATCTTAGATTGATTTTTCCTTTATCTGTATCAATATCTATGTATCTTTCAATCCATTTATCAGTATATACTTCACCTTTAAGATTAAAATGATCCAATAGACTTCTAGCTATCATTGGTATGTCTTTATCCAATTCTTCTAAAACAACTTCTTTTTCTAGTTTTGATAAAAATGAATTTTCTATATAATTTTTGGCTACAGTTTCTAGAGTATTTTTTATAGACTCCAAATCTTTTGTTTTATTAACCCAAACTGAAGATATTGCCTTATGCATAGCTGTCCCTTTTTCAGAAGAAGGATGTGGTGGTTCTGGAATTTTTAATATACTCTTATACAAAAACTTACTAGGACACTCTAAATAATGATTTAAAGCTGTTACAGATACACCGTTTTCTATTAAGGTCTTTTTTGTATACTCTACAATATCATCTCGACGTTTTGAATTTGAATCAAAGTTTTCAAAATTATTGGAAAATTTTCTTTCTTCTATTTCTCTTTTGTTTAGATTATTACTATCCAATTCTTCAACAAATCTAAGTGGTGTAAAAACTTTTCCCAAATCATCTGATGTTGGAATAATCAAGGTTACATTTTCCTTTGCCCTAGTTAAAGCAACATAAAACAATCTTCTAGAATCTTTTACCTCATCACCTTCGTCTTTTTCACTTGGTAGCATAAAAAATGAAGATTCTCTTCTTTTCATCCAATACTCTTCCAGGGCATACGGAACAAAAACATAATCATATTCCAAACCCTTAGAAGAGTGGGCTGTCATTATATTTATCTTGGCATCAAAAGCCCCTCCTCCTATTTTTACAACTTTATTTTCGGATGTCTTTTTATAATCTAAAAGAGTTTTAATCAGTTCCCTTGGATTTTGTATATTTTGACTTGAAATAATATCTTTAGATAGATCCAAAATAGACCTCCATACTTCTACAGACAATGGATCACTCAATCTTTTTGTAGAAATTAAACCTGAAATACTGCCTACTAGCATTAAGTAGTTTAATGGATCCAAATTTATTATTTGATCTTTCAATATTTGTAATGGTGGTATGACCTTATTAATATTAGATAATTTCCCGCTTTTAATATCTTTTATAAGAGATATCTCTTGTTCAAAATCAATACCCCAAAGCCCAGCTGAGATAGAATGAATTAAACTTTCTAAATTAGATGGATCGTAAAGGTAATCCAATATACTAAAATAAACATTACCCAAAGGATGAGAAAATATGTCAGCTCCTCTTTCAGCTGAAACCCTAAGTTGGCTATTTTCACAAATTGATAGAATATGATCTACATCTCTATTCCATCTTAAAATAACAGCTACTGTTTTGTCTGGTTCTTTTTCTGTAATATTTTTTAACTCTTCTATCAAATAGGCGTCTGCAGACAAAGTATTTGGAGCAAAAACTAAATCTATTGGTTTTTTATTTTTACTACCTCTAAGAGGAAGTCTTAAATCTTTATACTGATCCTCTTCATAATTTTTCTCTATCATTGAATAGACCGCATCCAAAATACCTTGATGAGATCGATAATTATCTTCTAGAGATATTATCTTCATCTTTTTCCATGTATTTTGAAATCTCAAAAAATTCTCAACAGATGCACCTTGAAAACGATAAATTGCTTGTTTCTCGTCTCCAACAACAAAAATATTAGGAGTATCAAAGAAATCAGCAAGCATAGCTATAATCAAATTTTGAGAATCATTGCTATCCTGGTGTTCATCAACTAAAATGTATAAAAATTTTTCCTGAAGTAACCTAAGTAAAAGTTCATCTTTTTTTAATGTAAATACAAGTTCAAAAAGAAGATCATCAAAATCCATCTTCTTTTGATCTTTTTTGATTGATTCATATTCAGAAAAAACAAGAGCAAACAAGATGGTTTTTTCACATTTTTCAATTTTTTTCAAAGCATCAGCTTTAAGTTCCCCTTTGTTTTTACCCCTAGTTGATATAGACTCTTCACTATTTTTAATTTGCTCAATTTGGCTTCTAGCAAAACTTTCTATAAACTCTGGGGTCCATGCCTCTTTCTTGGATTGACTAATAGAACTTATAATCTTGTTTAGATAAAAATCTGTATCACCTAATGGTCTTAACTTGGAGTATTTTTTATTTTTTAAAATATTTCTTATTATAGATTCTTTTTCAACATCTGTTATTTGAGTAGTTTTAGATAAATGAGGGAAATGATCAGCAAATTCAGAAATTATGCTTGCGGCAAAAGAATGGAAAGTGTGGATCCTAACTTCATCTGCAATATTGTAAACAACCTCCCTTAACTTCATTTTCATTGACTTGACCCCCGCATCAGTAAAAGTCAAAGCCAATATACCAGATGGTGGAGTATCTGTTTTTTTTAAAATATTAGCTATTCTAAGTGTTAAGATTGTTGTTTTTCCTGTCCCAGGACCAGCAATAACCATGACCGGTCCCTCTATACTATCTACCGCTTCTTTTTGTTTCTGATTGAGTTTTTTGTATTTTTCCTCAAAAGACATTTTAGTAATAATTCCTTAGTCTGTTGATTTTATCATGTTGTCTTATTTTTTCATGAGCTTTGGCCTCTATCTGACGAATTCTCTCTCTTGTCACACCAAACTCCTTACCTACTTCTTCTAAAGTATGTTGAACACCATCAATAAGACCATGCCTCATTTCCAAAATTCTTCTTTCTTTTTCAGGAAGATCATTTAGGATTTCTTTGACTTGGTCTGAAATAATTCTTCTTGCAGACTCTTGATCTGGAGAGAGTATTTTCTCATCAGCTAGAAAATCTCCCAAAGTAGATTTGCTGTCCTCTCCGTCTTCCCCAATAGGTGCAGAAAGTGATACAGTACTTTGATCTATCTTTTCTATAGTATAAATCTTATCCACTGAAAGATTCATCTCTGTTGCAATTTCCTCTGGCAAAGGGTCTCTGCCCAAATCCTGAGAAAGTCGTCTTACAACTTGTTTATACTTTGCAATAGTTTCAACCATATGCACTGGAACCCTAATAGTCCTTGATTGGTCAGCTAGAGCTCTTGTAATAGCTTGTCTTATCCACCAAGTTGCATATGTAGAAAACTTATAGCCCTTTGTCCAATCAAACTTATCTACGGCTTTAAACAAACCAATATTACCCTCTTGAATTAAATCCAATAAAGTAAGATCTGCTGAGCGTCCGACATATTTTTTAGCTATAGAGACAACCAACCTTAGATTTGCTCTAGCCAATAAAGATTTGGCCTCTTCATCACCTTGTTCTATTCTTTTAGCTAAATCTTTTTCCATCCCACCAGAAATTAGTGGATACTGACCTATTTCCTTAAGATACATTTGGATTGAATCGTAAGAAGAATCTCCTCTAGCCCCATATGAATATTTTTTATTTAACAAATCATCTATAGGAGCTTCTAAAAGACCTCCACCTTCCAAAACATCAACCCCAGAAGAACTTAGTTTCTCATAAAGCTCCTCTAAAAACATTATATCTTCTTCTATGTGAGGGAATTCTTTTAAGATTTCATCATAAGTTACATAACCTCTTTCTTTACCTTTAGAAACAAGTTTTTCTAAACCATCTTTATGTTGTTCTGCTTTTTTAAGCTGTTTAGGTGTCCCAGTCTTAACTGAAGAAATGGCTAAAACTTTTTTATCTTTTTTCTTAGATCTTGTTTTTGGTACTGTTACTTTACTTTTCTTTTTTAAGATTTTTTTGCTGTTTTTAGAAACCTTCTTATTTTTTTTGGTTTCTTTTATTTTTTTTGGTTTATTGTTTTTTTTCATATTTGTATTTTAAAGTATTAATTTTTTGCGAAAGGTTTCTGCATTCTTCTAAATATTTATTGATATCCTCTTTATTTTTATCTCTTTCGGCTTTTTGTAATAAACTCATCGCTTCGGTAAACTTATTTTTTAAAAACTCCTCCTCTAAATTAATTATTAGCTCATCTAAATTATTTTCTAGGTTTGGAGAATCTTCATAAATTAACTCTGTTTCAAATATTATAGAATCTTTGTCTTTTTCAAAATTTTTTAATAGTGCTTCTGTTTTATCTTTACCCAAAATATCATATATTTTTGGGAGATATTTATCTATATCAATATTAATATTTTGGTTATTTTTTTTCCATAAAATAATACCAAATATTCTTTTCTCGATAGAATCAGATCTATTTCTATTGTAGGTCTCTGGTTTTGGAAGAAAAGATTTATTTTGAATAAACCTCTTAAAATCATTCCACAAAGCCTCCTCTTTTATTGATGTTTTAAAAGATATATTTTTTATAAAATTGGCCTTTTCAATATCACCTGAAAAGGCAGCTATATAAGGAAATATATTTTTTTGTATTTCTCTTCCTAAATCTTCTTGTTTAATCTTTTCAGAAAGAAGAGTATCGACATAAAAATCAACTATATTTTTTGAATTTTTCAAAATATCTTTTATTTTGTCAGGATTTTCTTTTATTATGTCGGCAGGATCTTTACCTTTTGGAAGTTGAGCTAATTTAACCTCCATACCAAAAGAAATGAAGGCTATTTGTGTGGTTTTATTGGAAGCAGAAAAACCAGCATTATCTGCATCAAAAAACATTATAATTCTATTAGATCTTCGTTGTAAATTTCTTATGTGTGATTCTGTTATGGCCGTTCCAGAAGAAGCCACTGCATTTTTTATACCTACCTGATGAAGCATCACTAAATCCATTTGACCTTCTACTAAAATAGAATAGTCTTTCAGTTTGATGTCATTTTTAGCTTTATCTAGACCAAACAAAATCTCAGATTTGTTAAACAATATAGTATCCGGGCTATTTAAGTATTTTGGAGATTTTGGATCAGGAACAAGAATTCTTCCAGAAAAAGCAACTACCTTACCAGATGGATCGGAGATAGGAAACATTATTCTACCCCTAAAAACATCATAATAAGAATTTGGAGAATCCTCTTTCTTTTTTATAAGACCAGCCTTAAGCATATCTTCTGGATGGATATTTTTAGAAACAAGATGATCAAATAAATTTCTCCATCCTATTGGAGCATAGCCAATCCTAAAAGATGATATTGTATCTTCTTTTACTCCCCTATCTTTCATGTATTTTTTAGCCGGATCATAATTATCAAATTGTCTTTGATAAAACATCACTGCTTGTTCCATAATAGAAGATATTTTTTCTTTTTCTCCTTTCTGTCCAGATTCAAATTTTTCTATTTTTATTCCTGCTCTGTCTGCTAAAAGTTTTAGTGATCCTATAAAATCAAGACCTTCAAACTCTTGTACAAACGTAAATATATCTCCTTTAGCATGACAGCCAAAACAATAATAGTTTCCTCTTTCTGGAGACACAAAAAAGGAAGGGGTCTTCTCATTATGAAAAGGACACCTGCCTTTAAAGTTAGATCCTGATTTCTCTAATTTTATATATGAACTAATTAGAGAAACTATATCTATTTTTGATTTTATTTGTTCTACTTGTGATGACATATGCAGTGTTTTCACCGATAAAGTCTCCACCAAGATTTCAGATTATTCTAGAGTTTCTAGCTTTTGTGAAGATTTCTGTTTTACCTCTTCTATCATTTTAGATTTTGGACTTCCTTTAAATCCTGTTCCAGCAGGAATAAGTCTTCCCAAAATAACATTTTCCATAAGACCAGTAAGTTCATCTTCATTTGCTCTTATAGCGCTTCCAATAAGCATTCTGGTTGTGTGTTGGAATGATGCTGAAGCCAAGAAACTTTTTCTTGAAAGAGAAACATCTGTTATACCCATAACCACACCTTCTGATTTAGCTTCCATTCCTCCATTAGCTTTCACTCTTGCATTTTCTTCTGCCAAGAATGCTGTTTCTACAATATCCCCTGGTGAGAAGATGGTATCTCCTGCTTCTTTAACTCTTCTTCTTGAGAACATTTGTCTAACTATTGTCTCAATATGTTTTCTAGAAACTGTTTCTCCTTGTAGTTCATAAGGTTTGTTTATTTCCTTGATAACATAGTCTATAGTTCTTTCTTTCCCGGCATATTTAAACAATTCATCTATATCAGCAGAACCGTCTGTTATAATCTCACCTTTTGAAACTTCGTCTCCTATCTTAACTAAAATCATTCTGTTTATAGGAACGTTGTATTCAATAGTTTGTTTATTTTTTGCTCTATCTTCTATGTTTGGAGTAATTGTTATTAGTTTTTCTTTTGGTGTGATTTTTATATCTGTAATAACACCAGAAACAGAAGAAACAACAGCTGGATTTTTGGGTTTTCTTTTTTCAAATAATTCTTCAACCCTAGGAAGTCCGGCAGTAATATCCCCACCAATAGTAGCAGCTCCTCCTTGATGGAAAGTTCTCATTGTAAGCTGAGTCCCAGGTTCTCCAATCGCTTGACCAGCAACAGTTCCAACAGCTTCACCTATTTCAACAACCTTATTGTTACCTAGGTCTGCTCCATAACATTTAACACAAATACCATTTGCTGTTTTACATGATAGAGGAGATCTAACTGTTACAGATTCTACGCCTTCTTCTTCTATTTTTTGAGCATCTCTCTTTGTAACAAAATGATCTTTTTTGAACAAAACTTCACCTTTTGGAGAAACAACATCTCCCGCCAAAAATCTTCCTTTTACATGCTTTGCCAAAGATATCTCCATTCCACCTTTTTCTTTCTTGTTTATCACAATACCTTCTTTTGTACCACAATCCTCTTCAGTGATTATTGTATCTTGAGCAACTACGAAAAGTTTTCTTGTAAGATAACCTGCTTTAGCTGTGTTTAAGGCTGTATCAGTAAGACCTTTTCTACTTCCGTGAGTAGTAATGAAATATTCTAGAGGAGTTAGACCTTCTTTAGAACTTGATATGATTGGAAACTCTATTGTTTCTCCGGCTGTATTTGTAATAAGACCTTTCATACCACCCATAGCAGTAATGTTACCCATAGATCCTCTAGCTCCAGAAAGAACCATGTCTGCCACAGAACCATCTTTAGGCAATGTTTCTGGCATCAATTTTTCAACCTCCGCTTTAGCTTTATGCCAAATTTCAGTTGTTTGTCTTAGTCTTTCATCCTTAGAGATAAGTCCTGAATTAAAGTGATCCATAATAGATTCTACTTTCTTTTTCGCTTCAATAACTATAGATTCTTTACCCTCTGGAATATTAATATCATCAAGTCCCCATGTAACTCCTGAATGAGTAGCATATTTAAATCCAAAAGCTTTTATTTTATCTATAATAGCTGGAACTTTTTCTATACCATATTTTTCTATAAGATCATCTACAAGAGAAGTTATTCTTTTTCTATCGATTGTACTGTTTATGAAAGGATAATCTTTTGGTAGAACACTGTTAAACAAAAGCCTTCCTACTGTAGTATCAAATAATTTGCCTTCAAATTTTTCGTACTTAGGAGAATCGGTTGGCAAAACTTTTATTTTTGATCTAAATGATATCTCACCAAAATCGTAAGCGGTTATAGCACTATTAGGAGATGAGAATATTTTTCCTTCACCTTTTTCACCGCTTTTTTCTTTTGTCATCCAGAAACAACCCAAAACAATATCAAGCATTTTAGCTGATACTGTAGGATCACCAGATCCTGGTTTTAGTATATTTTTATCAGCAGCCATCACTTCTCTAGCCTCAGCTTGAGCTTCTTCTGAAAGAGGTACATGAACAGCCATCATATCTCCATCGAAGTCAGCATTAAATGCAGAACAAACCAAAGGGTGTATTTGAATAGCATTTCCCTCAATCAAAACAGGTTTAAATGCTTGGATACCTAATCTGTGCAAAGTAGGAGCTCTGTTTAATAGAACATATTTATCCGTAATAACATCCTCCAAAATAGCCCAAACTTCTGGAACACCGTCTTCTATCAGTTTACTTGCTCCACGTATATTGTAGGCAAGCTCCTTTTTCAAGATCTGTGAGATAACAAAAGGTTTAAACAATTCAAGGGCCATGTGTTTTGGTAAACCACATTGATTTAGTGCCAACTCAGGTCCAACAACGATCACAGAACGTCCAGAATAATCAACTCTTTTACCCAAAAGGTTTTGTCTGAATATTCCTCTTTTGCCCTTCAAGTTATCAGCTAGAGATTTAAGAGGTCTTCTTTGTGATTGATTTACAGCTGAACCAGAATTTCCGTGTCTGATAGAATTATCTATCAAAGCATCTACTGCTTCTTGAAGAATTCTTTTTTCATTTCTCAAAATAACATCTGGAGCATTTATTTCTTTAAGCTTCTTCAGACGGTTATTTCTGTTTATAACTCTTCTATACAAATCATTAACATCAGAAGTAGCATACCTACCTCCATCTAGTGGAACCATCGGTCTTAATGCTGGAGGTATAACAGGTATATGAGTTAGAAACATCCACTCTGGTCTTATTTTAGAGTGAATCATCGCCTGAATAGTAGCTATTCTTTTGTTTATTTTTACAGCATCTATAGAGCTTGCCTTAGCTAGTTCTTCTTCCAAAGATTTCAAAAGAGCTTCTAAGTCTACTTTTTTAAATATTGAATAGATAGCTTCAGCACCAATACCAGCCTCAAACATTGTGCCGTATTTCATACCAAAATTATGATATTCAACCTCATCTAAAACTTTACCTGGAACAATAGACTCAATATCTCTTTTTGCACTTAGAAGCATTTCTTTAACAGCATCTTTTGTTTTTTCATCTTGAACAGATTTAACCTTGGCTTTGTATTCTGAATCCAAATCTTTCAAATATCTTACTCTCTCAGCATCATCTACTTTTGTAATGATATAACCAGCAAAATATATAACTTTCTCTATATCTCCAGTAGGTATACCCAAAACAAGTGAGATTCTAGAAGGCATTGATTTCAAAAACCATATATGAGAAACAGGTGAAGCTAGTTCTATATGACCCATTCTTTCTCTTCTAACTATAGATCTAGTTATCTCTACTCCACATTTTTCACAAATAACTCCTTTGTATCTTATACCTCTGTACTTACCACAATAACATTCATAATCTTTATCTGGTCCAAATATTTTTTCATCAAAAAGACCGTTCCTCTCACTTCTTTGAGTCCTATAGTTTATAGTCTCAGGTTTTGTTACCTCGCCGAAGGACCATTCTTTTATTCTTTCAGGAGAAGCCAGCCTCAGTGTGATGGTCTCAAAATCATTCAATTTTTCTTTGTTTGTTTTTGTTCTCATATCTTTTAATTTATTCATTTATTCCTTCAGCTAGTAAATCTTTCTCTCCCTTTTTTATTTGTATATCCAACGCCAAACCTCTCAAGTTATTCAACAGCACATTAAATGAAGCTGGTGTATTTAATTGAGTTATTGGTTCACCTTTAACAATCGCATCGAATGCTGCAGAACGACCTAATATATCGTCTGATTTTATAGTCAAAACTTCTTGAAGAGTATGAGCAGCTCCGTGACCAAGAAGAGCCCAGACTTCCATTTCTCCAAATCTCTGTCCTCCATTTTGAGCTTTACCTCCAAGCGGTTGTTGTGTAATAAGAGAGTATGGACCAATAGATCTCATGTGAATCTTATCTTCAACCATGTGGTGAAGTTTAAGTATATACATATAACCTACGGCTATTTCTTGATCAAAAACCTCTCCAGTTCTACCATCGTATAATTTTATTTTTCCTGATTCTGGAAAACCTGCTTTTTGTAATTCTTCTTTTATTTCTTCACCTGTTGCACCGGCAAAAGGAGGGACTATAGCTTGATACCCTAAAGTATGCGCAGCAAGCCCAAGATGAATTTCTAATATTTGACCAAGATTCATTCTGCTCGGCACACCTAGTGGAGTTAAGATAACATCTATAGGAGTTCCATCTGCCATATATGGCATGTCTTCCTCTGGAAGAATTCTTGAAATAACACCTTTGTTACCATGTCTTCCTGCTAGTTTGTCCCCAACAGATACATTTCTTAGTTGAGCAACTTCTATATGAATTCTTTTTATTATGCCTGATTCCAACTTATCACCTTTATCTCTTGAGAATACTTGAACTCTGACAACTCTTCCTCTTTTTCCACCTTCCATTCTCTTTGAAGTATCTTTAACATCTCTAGCCTTCTCCCCAAACAAAGATCTCAAAAGTCTTTCTTCTGGAGTAAGTTGAGTCTCACCTTTTGGAGTAATCTTTCCAACCAAAATATCTCCTGGTCTTACTTCAGCTCCAACACGAACTATTCCATCTTCAGCCAAATTTTTAAGTTTTGACTCTCCAACGTTTGGAATATCACAAGTTGTAACTTCTGGACCAAGTTTTGTATCTCTAACATTGATAACAAATTCTTCCAAGTGAATAGATGCGAATTTACTATCTTTTACCACTCTTTCAGAAAGAATAATCGCATCCTCATAGTTTGATCCTGACCAAGACATGAAAGCCACAAGCATATTTTGACCTATAGCAGTTTGACCATTTACAGAAGAACTTGTGTCTGCCAAAATATCACCTTTATTAACTTTGTCTCCAACACTTACAGAAGGTCTTTGATGAAAAGCGGTAAAACCATTTGTTCTAGCAAACTGAATAAGTTTATAAGTGTGCTCTTTACCAGAAGAATCTTTTACAACAATCTTAGAGCCATCTACAGCTGTAACCACTCCAGAAACATCTGCTATTTTTAATCTTCCAGTATCTTTCAAAGCATAAGTCTCCATACCTGTTGCAACCAAAGGTGCCTCTGGAACAATACAAGGGGTAGCTTGTTTCTGCATGTTAGATGCCATCAAAGCTCTGTTCGCTTCGTCGTGGTTTAAGAAAGGAATCATTGAGGTAGCGATAGAAAAAGCTTGATTTGTAGCAACGTCTATAAAATCTACTTTTTCTCTAGCCACAGTACTTGGATTACCATTTAATCTAACCTCCACTTCTGAAACTGTTATCTTACCGTTTTCATCATAAGGTATAGCGGCATGAGCGATAGCGTAATTTTCTTCTTCTGAGGCATTTAAATAAACAATTTCATCTGTTATTTTTCCATTTTTTACCTTAGCATATGGAGTTTCGATCATCCCAAAATCATTTATTCTTGCATAAACTGACATACGCAAAACCAATCCAATGTTTGGACCTTCTGGAGTATGTATCGGACAAATTCTTCCATAGTGAGAAGTGTGAACGTCTCTAACCTCAAAGCCAGCACGAGAACTATTAAGTCCTCCTGGACCAAGAGCAGAAAGAGTTCTTAGATGCTCTATTTCAGAAAGAGGATTCTCTTGAAGCATGAACTGTGAAAGTTGGTTTGTGGTAAAGAATTCTTTTATACGAGCCTGAAGTGGTTTTGGAGATATAAACTGAACAGGCAAAGTCACATCTGTCTCTATAGTAGACATTCTGTTCTGAATATTTCTTTTTATTTGAGCCATTCCAGTTCTTATTTTTTGCTGGAATAGTTCTCCAACAAATCTAACTCTTCTTTGACCAAGGTGATCTATATCATCTTCCATCGCATGAGGAGTGTTATTCAAAACAGAAACATGAGTAACTATTGTAGCCAAATCCTCTTTAGACAGAGTCTTTCTATTTTTTTCCTTTTCATCGACTTTCTTGTCGAATCTTTTGTTAAACCTAAATCTTCCAACAGGAGATAGATCGTACCTTTCTTCATCAAAAATACTATCAATAAACTCTTTAGCATTTTCTGCTGTAGCCAAATCACCATCTCTTAATTTTTTGTGGATATCTATATAAGCATCTTCTGTTGTTTTAGAATGATCTTTAGATAAGGTCTTTTTAATGGAAGTCAAAGCAAATTCATTGCCTTCAAACATTTTTAACATTTCTTCATCTGTTTTGACTCCAAAAACACGTAATAGTGTTGTAACAGGGAATTTTCTTTTTCTATCAATACGAACATAAAGTACACCATCTGCATCTGACTCAATTTCTACCCATGCTCCACGAGCAGGCATAATTTTTGCCCCAAAAAGTTTTCTTCCTTTTGATTCAATTGCAGTAAAAAATACACCATATGATCTAGCCAACTGCGGAACTATAACTCTTTCATTACCAGAGATAATAAATGTCCCGTGGGAAGTCATCAAAGGAAAATCAGCCATAAATATTTCCTGCTCCTTTTCTGTACCAAGAACAAAATTCTTTAGTTTGATTTTAACCTTAAGAGGTGCTTCATATGAAAGCTTGTTATTTTTTGCATAATATTCATCAAACTTAGGTTCTGCTATTTCAAAACCTGTAAAATCAAGTTGAAATTTTTTCTCAGAAAAATCTTTTATTGAAGAAAATTCTTCAAAAACTTCCTTTAGACCTTTTTCCAATAGCCACTTAAAAGAATTTATCTGAGGTTCAACAAAGTTTGGAATACCAACTAGTGGTTTTTTCCACCTACTGAAAAACTTTTGTGGACGTATTGCTGTATTTGTTTTATTCATAAAAATAATAAATATAGTGTACTTAAAAATACTAATAATCTACTATTACAAACAAAAAGAAACCTTTCCCCAAAGGCCTCTTTTATTTTATTGGTTTTTAGCGATTAGTGTTTCGCAAAATATTAAAAATAAACCAAACTTGTAATATCTTCTCTCCCGCAACACAATCGTTTGAAGCTAATCTAGAGTATAGCTAACTACTTATATTATGTCAAGCAAAGTCAAGCTAGTTATCCACATACTATTAACACCTCTGTTGACACTCTTACCTATATCCTTCTTTTTCAAGGATTTTAGCTTTTTTGGCAAGTCCTCTGTTATAACCACCCAATTTACCGTCCGATCTTATCACTCTATGGCAAGGTATACTCTTGTCATAATTAGTATTTAATACATTACCAACTGCCCTAAAGGCATTAGGACTGCCGGCTTTCTTGGCCACCTGTTTGTAAGTCAAAACTTCCCCCTTAGGTATGGTTTTTACAACGTTAAAAACCCTTTCTTTAAAACTTTTCATTATAGCTTACTTATTTCTTTTAAATCTTTATCTGGAATATACAAGATAATTAAACCCAAGATAATTCCCCCAAAAGCAGACCAATAATGATTTCCTCCCAACAAAAGATAATCAAAACCATCTAATACATACCAAACACCTCTCCAAATCATAACCAGCCCAACTACTATAAAAAGATTGTCACTAAAATATTTAAGTTTATGTGCTTTATTCATACCAAAGTATTATACCACTAAAAATTTTTAAAAAGCCGAGCCAATCTTAGTTTCATATAGGTAGGTTTAGCTCCTTTTTTAGTTAAATAATTATAAACAGGAGAAAGAGTTTGAGTATCCAACTTATCAAAAGTATCCAATATAGTATCCAATTCAGATCTTTTAAATTCCTTTTTTAAATAATCTATATCAGGACAATTATTGTTCTCTATTAATTTTTCTATATGAGAAATTATAGTTTCTTTTGTTAAGTTTCTTCTATCGGCTATTTCAGATAAAGAAATCTCTTCCAAAAGCATTTCTTTTGTTATATCTTCTGTTTTCTTTTTACTTTTTATTGCCTTTTTGACCTTTATTTTCTCTTCAGGTTCTATTTTCTTTAAAAATTCTTTTTGGATTTCTTCTATTTTTTCTTTATTTAATCTTCTTAAATCATAAGAATTATCTTCGGACTCTTTTTTAAACTTTAAATCCCATTCCAAAACTTCTGGATCAACAGAGAGGGCAACATCATTTATACCTAACAATTTCATACCATCTAATGATCTAACTCTAGAAAGAGCAACATAACCCATACCTTTTACAAAAGATTTCGATAAATCCACCTCCATAGCGTCCAGTGACATTCCTTGGCTTTTATGAACAGTAATGGCCCAGGCTAAACGCAAAGGATACTGAACAATTTCAGCTTTTATTTTACCGTCTTCTTCTATTTGCCAAGTTGTCTGACTAACCACTATTTTTTCTCCCTTACTAGTTTGCACTATAGGATCACCAAAAGAATTAAAATCGTGAACTAAACCAAGTGTCCCATTCACATAACTTCCTTCTGGATGATTTTTAGTAAACATAACCTTAGCTCCGATTTTTAAAGATAAAACTTCAGGAGAAAGACAACTTTTTTTCAAAGTATCAGAAAGAAAATCAGATCCCCTACTTATCATCTCAAATTTTTTAATAGGATAATTTATCAAATCTAAATATTTATGATTTATAACATCTACATCAATATTGTGAGTAAAAAGTTTTGTTGGTTCTATAGAAAAATTTACATCTTTACCAATAAGACCGTATAAAAAGTTTAAAGTGTCTTTTCTTACATTATTTTCTCTTATTTCATTTAAAATTTTTAAATATTTATCATCTTTTTGTCTATGTTGTTCAGAAAGATAACAAATTTTGAGATTTGCATCTTGCCAACTCTCCGCCTTCCAGGCAAATTCGGACTCTAAAATCTCTCCACGAGAAACAGGAGGGAGCTGAAAAAAATCTCCACACAAAACAACCTGCATACCACCAAAAGGTTTTTCCGACCGTTTAAACTGTCTACAAATCCATTCTATTAAATCCAAACGAAAGTGATGTAGCATTGATATTTCATCTATAATCAATACTTTTGTTCTCTCAAATCTTTTATACAGATAAGATCTCTGCATTAAATCCTCTATGTCTCTGTCTGTTATATTATCTCTTATACCAAGACCAGACCAAGAATGAATTGTCTGCCCCCCTAAGTGTGTAGCAGCAATACCTGTAGAAGCTGTCACAGCAACATCCACAGCATGTTTTTTTAAATAGTTTATATAGGAATTTAAAACATGAGTTTTGCCACTACCTGCCGGACCAGTCAAAAAAACATTGTGTCCCATCTTTAAAATATCCAAAGCTTCCTTTTGAGTCATTATGATATTTTAACACAAAAGAAAAAGGCTCCTATCGGCTTGCGCCGCCTAGGAAACCTTATTTATAAAATTAATAACTATATTGTGCTTTTGTGGTTTCAAAAAGAGTTAACGCATCTTCTTCATTAGAAATATAGATAAATTCATCATATAATACGTTGATCAAACACTGATCAACAACAGTAACATTGGTACCTTTTATATGTACCATTCCAAATATTTTACGGACGATTACTTTACCACCACCCTTTACCTCAAACTCAAAACCCAAAAATACCTTTCTGGGTTTTGATACCTCCCCATGCTCCAACAAATTAAGTACACCTTGAATTGCTTCCATTTTGATCTTCCTCCATTATTTTTATATCACACTTTATATACAAAAGTCAAGTATATGTGACAAAAACATTATTTTCTGGTAAAAATAACTTGGAGGAAAAAGATGCTCACCAGATTTTCAGGTTACATCATCATCTCAGGTATTATTTGCTTAACTATTTTCTCACTATTCGTTTTTGTAAAAAACCCAAACTTGGGAATAATAGATCTAAGTGGAATATTTGGAACAGTGACACTTATGGGTCTTGGATTTTTTATTATATCCGAACCATGGAGCAGAGAAATATCAAAGATTAGAACAAGTCGCTTCAGACAAGAATTTTTCTGTACTCTTGCTACAATAGGAATACTGTTTTTTCTAAGGTCCAGTCTATGACTGGGCCCTTTTTTTATTCTTCCATTCTTCTATTTTTTTATGATCCCCTGAAAGTAAAACTTTAGGAACTCTATACTTTTTACCTTTATATTCTAAAACTTCTGGTCTTGTATAAACATCCGGAGAAGAAACCCTGTTTTCTTCCAGTGAATCTATGTTACCCAAAACTCCAGAAACTTGTCTTGATATAGAATCTATTAAAATCATTGCTGGTAATTCCCCACCAGTTAAAACAAAAGGTCCGACAGAAACTTCTTCCATTTTGAAAACTTTTTTTACTCTGGCATCTATCCCCTCATACCTACCACAAACAAAAACAATATCTGTATATTTTTTGGTAGTATTTTTTGAATACTTTGTGTCAAACTGCTTTCCAGAAGGAGAAAAGAAAATTATTTTAACTTTTGAATTTTTCTTTCTTTTTATTTTAGATAAAGCTTTTTCTATAGCTTTTATAACTGGTAGAGCCTGTATAACCATTCCTGGTCCACCACTATAAGGTTTTTGGTCTATGTGCTTCCATTTGTTATCTGCAAAATCACGAGGGTTATAAAAAGATACTTTTATCTTTTTATCTTCTATGGCACGCGACAAAATAGACTCTCCTAGATAAGAGTCAAAAGCTTCTGGAAACAATGTGATTACGTGAAAATTCATAAAATAAAAATGTGGTATATTTATACCACATTTTTATTAAAAAGTATAGGTAATTTTTATTCCTAAAACCACAGAGAGCCTGTTTCTCACTCTTTTTTAAAAACTTCGTTGACTTATTACAATTTTAGGAACTTCGTAGGCGGGTAGTGAGAAGCTATGTTATAGCTTCGCAAGACCTTGAGCATTTGTAATCAAATGTGAAAGGTGTACAGTCCCTGTAAGGGAAGACCCAGCGATTTTTCAGCAGAAATTTATGCGTGCTCTAAAATTGTGATGAGGAGAAAGAAGTTTTTAGTTAGCAATACTTTATAGAAAAATAATTAAAAATTATGTAAATGATAATTATAAAAATAACTTGAGTTATGTTTTATAACTCAAGTTATTTTTTAAATCTAACAGAATATTTCTATAAATTTGAGATTATAGTTTAAGATCTGCCATTGCCTCATCAACAGTCTTAGAAGCAGAGTATCCTTTTGAACCTCCTTCTTCTCCAGCAGGTTCGTTAATCTTAAGATTGACTCTTGCATTATTTTTCATACCAACAACACGTAGAAGTGTTCTTATGGCCTTGGCTGTATTTCCTTCTCTACCGATTATTTTACCCATATCAGCCCTGTTGACGTCTAGAGTCATCAAAACACCCATTTCATCCACAGTTCTGGTGATTTTTACATCTTCAGGATGATCTACTAACTCTTTTATAATAAAATCTAAAAATTTTGCGTCTTGTTCCATGAATTCAATCGTTAAATGATAAAACTGACAGTATTATTTTAATACAAATACAATAGTGAGGTCAATAAACTTTTAAGCAGTAGTTTCTTCTGCCACAGGCTCTGCTTTAACTTCTTCTGCAACTTCTACAGAAACTTCTGCTTCTGCCTCTACAGGAGTTGTTTCTTCTACAGGAAGAGAAGTTTCTTTTTCTACCTTAGCAGTAGCTTCCCCTTCTTTAACAATGGGGCTTTTTTTAGGAAGAGTATTGATTTTCTTACCTTCTATAACTTTCTTTGTAATTAAAAGGTTGTGAACTGTATCAGAAAGTTGGGCCCCTTTAGATACCCAATAATTTATCCTGTCTGAATTCACTACAGACTGCTCACCTCTTCTGGCATCATAATTTCCTAATGTTTCTAGAAACTTTCCACTCTTTGTTGAGTTTTTAGAATCAGTCAAAACAACACGAAAAACAGGTTCGTGCTTTCTACCAAATCTTTGTAATCTGATTTTTAACATACGCAGTATATTAACAAAATAAGCTAAATTGGTCAATGTTTTGATTTTCTGTTAAAATAGCCGGTATGAATAAAGACTTAATAGGCCCGATAAGCATAAATACAAAAGGAATTGGCTATTTCACAATAACAGAAACAGACGAAAGAATAGAGATTCAAAACGAATATCTAAATAAAGCCTTCCATGGAGATGAGGTTGAAATAGAATTAACAGGCAAAACTCTTTTTGGCAAAAAACAAGGAAAAGTTAAAAAACTTATAAAAAGATCTAGAAATCAATTTGTTGGTGTATTGCAAGAAAAAAATGGCGAAGTCTATATGGTACCCGATGACAAAAGAATGTATGTTGATTTATTTCTAGATAAAAAAGAAGCAGAAGGTATAGAAAATGGAACCAAAATACTAGTAAAAATGACAGATGAAGATCAAAAAGGTCCTTTTGGTAAAATAATAAAAATAATAGGAAAAGCTGGAGAAAATAATACAGAAATGCAATCTATTGTTTTAGACAAAGGTTTTGATATTGAATTTCCAAAAGAGGTAGAAGATGAGGCGGAGAAACTTAAAAATGAATACAAAAATCATTTTGAAGAAGAAGTTTCAAAAAGAAGAGACATGCGTCCTGTCACAACAATGACCATAGATCCATTTGATGCAAAAGATTTTGATGACGCTATTTCGTTAGAAAAAATAAACGAGGACACTTTTGAAATAGGTGTTCACATTGCTGATGTTTCTCATTTTGTTGTTCCAGAATCAAAGCTAGACAAAGAAGCAGAAAAAAGAGGTCTCTCTGTCTATCTTGTAGACAGAACCATACCAATGCTTCCCGAAATTCTTTCAAATGATCTTTGTTCTCTTAATCCAAATGAAGACAAATACACTTTTTCCGCTGTGTTTAAAATAAACAGAAAAGGTGAAGTTTTGGATAAATGGTTCGGTAGAACTGTTATACACAGTGACAAGAGATTTACTTACGAAGAAGCTCAAAAAGTTATAAATGGTGAGCAAGAAGGTCCTTTTAGAGAAGAATTACTTACATTAAATGGGATAGCTAAGAATCTTGAACAGAAAAAATTTCAAAATGGAGCAATAAACTTTGAAACTGACGAAGTTAAATTTGTTTTGGATGAAAATGGTAAACCTATAGATGTTTACAGAAAAGAAAGACTAGATACTCATAAGTTGGTTGAGGAATATATGCTTTTGGCAAACAGATCTGTAGCAGAGTTTATATTTATGTCTCAAAACAAAAATGTTGCAAAAAAAGGCAGTCAGTCTGTTTATAGAGTCCATGCTGTCCCAGACAAAGAGAGAATAGAAGAGCTGGCAATATTTTTGAAAGCTTTAGGTTTTAATCTAAGAAATAAAGACGGTGAAGTAACTTCAAGAGACATAAACAAACTACTAAAAGAAGTTGAGGGTACACCAAATGAAGAGCTGATAAAAACAGCTACAATCAGAAGTATGGCAAAGGCAACATACTCTACAAAAAACATAGGACACTTTGGACTAGCCTTTACTTATTACACACATTTCACTTCCCCTATTAGAAGATATCCAGACCTTTTAGTTCATAGATTTTTAGAAAGAGAATTGAAAGGAGGAAAGATAGAACAAAATGAATACGAAAAATTTGAAAGAATTTGTCTTGCTTCTTCAGACTTAGAGAAAAAAGCTGCTGATGCCGAAAGAGCAAGTATAAAATACAAGCAAGTTGAATATATGCAAAACCATATTGGAGAAGAATTTATGGGAACTATTACAGGAGTGACAGATTGGGGTATATACATAGAAGAAAAAGAAACAAAGTGCGAAGGAATGATCAAATTAAAAGAATTGGGAGACGACTTTTACACCCTAAATGAAAAAACTTACACTATAAAAGGAGAAAAAACCGGAAAAACTTTCCGTCTTGGAGACGATGTAAAATTTAAAGTAGTTTCTGCAGATATGGACAGAAGAGTTTTGGATTACGTTTTAGCTTAAGATGCGTGGTGATGGTGAGGGTGATCTGGAGGAATTATATTTTTAACTATATCATCTTTTGTAGCTCCAACTTTTTTACCCGGATTAAATATATTTTTTGAGTCAAAAATATTTTTAACTTCGGAAAATAAAGACAGGATTTTTTCGTTATACATCTTTCCTAGGTAAGGAGTCCTAATTATTCCATCATTATGCTCCGCTGTTATAGAGCCTTTATATTCTTTAACTAAATCATAAACTCTTTCAGAAAGCTCTAGAACTGTAGGAATAACCCTTTCATCATTCATATCAACCAGAGGAATTATGTGAAAATTTCCATTTCCAGCGTGTCCTGCGATGGTATATACCAAATAAGGATAATCGTCTAACAAGTCATTTAATTTCGGTAGAAATTCTGGTAAGTGTTCTGGATTAACCACTATATCATCGATAAATGGAGCTGTTCTCCTACCTTTGACGTGTTTTCTAAGTAGAGCAAAACTATCTCTTCTCATTGCCCAATATTTATCGGCCTCAGCAACAGATTTTGTTACTCTAGTTTTTAGTTTAAAATGCTCTATTTTATTTTGAGCATCCAAGCATCTTTGATGAATCTCTTCTTCATTGTTTCCAGAAAATTCAACAAGTAAAATAAGTTTTGGAACTCCACCTGTCAAAGCCATAAAAAACTCTGGCAAAAAAGAAAATCCAAATTTTATTGAACCCCAAACACCTTTTTGTTTAAGAAAATCGCCAAAAAACTTCATGGCAAGACCAAAAGTTTTGTCATCGTATGACTCTATACTTTGTGGATTAAGTGTTCTAAGTTCGTAAACCAAATCTCCTAAAATAGACAGATTATTTAGAAAGATAACCAAAAGTTTTGAAGCCTTTGGAATCTCCACCAAATCAAAAGTAATTTTTGTGACAATTCCCAAAGTCCCCTGAGAACCAACTACAAGTTTTGGCAAATCAAAAACTTCTTCACCAAAGGAGTTATTCCAAATATTCCAAAGAGTATAACCAGCAGAATTTTTAGAGACCTGAGGTTTGGCTGAGTTTATTTCATCTTTGTTTTGTTCTATCAAATCAAAAATCTTTTTATATAATTTTCCTTCAAAATTATCTTGATTCATTTTAGACTCTAGCTCATCTTTTTTTAGAGGCTTTATTACATATTCTTCTCCATCTTCAAAAACCACAGAAAGTTCGCGGACATAGTCCTCTGTTTTTCCATAACGCAAAGTGAGTTCTCCAGCAGAATTGTTTCCCACCATTCCACCAACAGCATTTATAGACTTTGAAGCAGTGAAAGATGGTAAAAGTAAGTTTTTCTCTGCCACAATTTTCTCAAAATCTCTATAAAAACATCCTGGCTCTACAACCACTTTTCCAGAAACTTCCACAGAAACACTTTTTGGAAACATAGGAGTCATTTGTCTTTTTTCTGTATTTTCTACAGAAATAACTTTATTCATGTACCTAGTAGTATCTAAAATAATAGAAGTATTTAGTGGTCCTCCGGCCATACATGTCCCAGCTGCACGAGCTGTTATAGAAAGTTCTGGGTGTTCTCCCTTTTTCTCCCCTACCCATTTAACCAATTTTTTTATATCTTCTGAGTTTTTAGGAAAAACTACAATCTGAGGGCGTATTTTAAACAAACTTGCATCAGTACTATATTTTTCCAAAACTTCCTCGGCACTTTCCACATCACCACTAAAAAAACTTTTTATCTCTTCTATTAAATTATTCATGAATACAATTATAACAATTTAATTTTGTATTAAAAAGAAAACCGGCTATTGCCGGCTTCTTTTCTAACTTCCAATTTTTCTTTGCCACGGAGTTCCCAGTAAAGGCAGAAGCCATCTGTCCAACCCCCAAAAACCAGCTATTTTCCAAGCAAGTATTATTCCAATACTTAAAACAAACAAAACTGGATTTGTAGAAACTGTTCCTGCTAAAAGATAATTTAGATTCATAAACAAACCAAAGAAAGCAGCAATCCCCGTGAAAGCTCCAACTATTAAGCCTATTCCTACAAGTATTTCTCCATAAACTACAATGTGAGACCATAGAGAAGCATTTGGTAAAACAACATTTTCCAGAAAGAACGCATACCACCCTGAGACATCTGGATGAAGTCCTTCTGTTTTTGTTAGAGCACCCTTAACAAAACCTGAGACAGCAGCTCCTGCTTCAGAACCTGTCCAAGCTGGATTAGAAAATTTATTCCATCCAGCCTCTAACCACTGCCACCCTAAATATAAACGAACAATAAACCAAAACCACGCCATTTTTGTATTTGAAAACAAAAATTTTGAAAGCGGAGACTCTTCTACAATTATTGTTGACATAAATAATTATTTTAATTTATATAAAATAATTATAACTTTTTACAAATATATAAGTAAAACTACTTTGCCACAGCAACTGCTTCATCGAAAGCTACAGACAGTAGTTTTGAACCTCCTCCACTTCCCATTGTTACTCCGTAAAGTATTCCTGCTCGAGACATTGTCTCTCTATTGTGAGTAATAACAATAAGCTGAGAAAACTTCGATAAGTTTTCTATCATGTCTCCATACTTTTTAGAGTTTGCTTCATCCAGTGCCGCGTCAGTTTCGTCCAAAATAATAAATGGAGGAGGATTTACTTGAGAAATAGCAAAAAGTAATGCAATAGAAGTCAGGGCTCTTTCGCCTCCAGAGAGCATCATAAGTCCCCTTACCTTTTTTCTAGGCAAAGAAACATCTATGTCTATTCCATCATCAGACTCCTCTTCTTCTACCAAGTCTTCTGTCTCTTCCCCTAAAAGCCCATCGAGTTCATTTTTAGAAGATTTTTTCTTTGGTGCAGAAATTACAAAAAGTCTAGCTTCTCCCCCTCCAAACATTAAAGAAAAATAATTTCTAAACTCTTTATTTATTTGCTCTATACCTTGATCAAACTCAACTGATAATTTATTCTCCAAATCTTTTATAAGCTCGGTTATAGAATTGGCAGAATTTTCCAAATCCAAAAGCTCTTTAGCTAGAAACTGATCTCTCTCTGTTGCCTCTTGGTACTCCTTCAAAACCTCTGCTCCTCCAAGTCCACCAGAATCTTCTAAACGAATCTTAATTTTTTCTATATTTTTTCTTCTTTCTTCTTGCAAATTCCTATCTTCTTCATATTCAAAATTTAGATGCTCATATTTCAAAACCTCTCTTCCAAGCATCATTGCAAGTTCTGTTATTTCTCTTTTGAAATCTTCTTTTATTATTCTCAGTGTTTCCTCTTGTGATTTTATTCTATTTAATCCGCCAATAACTTCTTGTTCTTCTGCCATAATTCTAAAAACAGCTTTTTCTGCATCTCTATTTGAATCTTTTTCTGCGTTTATCTTATTTTGAATATCTATATAATCTTTAGATACTTCCTGTTCCTGTTTAAAAATTTCTTCTGTTTTTTTAGAAATTTCTTCTTTTGATTTTTTAAGATTTTCCAAATCTTTTTCAACTTCTCCCAACAAAGAACCGTCCACCTTATCTTTATTTTTATCAATAAATTCTCTTATATCTTGACTAATCTCATCTAGTATAGAAACCATCTCTCTTATATCTTGCCTCTGTTTTGCTGTATTGATTTTTTGTTCTATCTCTTTATTCAAAATTTCAATACTCACCAAAGGGACTGTTTTGTGTATAGAAGAATTAGCAATTTCTTCTTGTTTTTTTATCATTCTAACAAGTGAAGAAATTTCTCCATCCAATTTACCAGATTCTCTCAGTAAATCGTCTTTTTGTCTACGTATCTCACCGAGTTTTTTTTCAACAGAAATTAACTCATCTGACATGTTATCTCTGTGAGAAGATTTTTCCAAAAAAGATCTGGCTTCTTGCAATTCTTTATCTAGTTTTTGTTTTTGTTCCTCTAAAGGTTTTCTTTTTTCTAAAATATCTTCTTCTGCCTTTTTTATATAATCTTCTTCACGCTTACAATATTCTAAAGCTCTTGCTTTAAGTTCCTCTTTCATCTGAATAGTCTTTTCCACCTTTTCAACCTGCTTTTTCAAAAACTTTATATGAGGCATTATCTCTCTCCTTAGAGACTCGACTTGGGCAATATTTTCTTTTGTCTTTTCTAATTTTTTCTGACTTTCTACTTTTTTGTATTGATAAACCTTCAATCCCAAAGCATCCTCTATCATTGCTTTTCTTTCTTTTGGGGTAGCGTTTAATATTCTATCTGCCTCACCTTGAGAAATAATATGATGTTTAGAGACTCCAATATGAGCAGCATTCAAAAGTTCTATTATATCTTTAAGTCTAACCTGGGAATTGTTTATAAGATACTCATTTACACCGTCTCTGTGTACAATTCTCTCTAAAGTCACTGTTTCAAAATCCACCGGTAAAAATTTAGTTGAATTATCAAAAGTAACCTTAACACTTGCTCTATTTGCTCTAGGCAAGTCTCCTGCGCCATTAAAAATAAGATCTTCTCCTTTTTTACCTCGCATTGATTTTATAGATTGCTCTCCAAGAACAAAACGAAAAGCCTCGGCAATATTAGATTTTCCAGAACCATTTGGACCAACAATAGCAGAAACATTTGAAGTAAAAGTAAGTTCGCTTTTTTTGGCGAAACTTTTAAACCCAAAAAGTTCAATAGATTTTAGATACATCCTGTAGTGAAAAATACCCTTAATCTATTTGAGGTATTTACAAAATTATTTTTTAATAATCTCGACATGGTCATAAAATTCAATTGATTGTATTTTCTACTACAGAATACATGATATTACCTAACTATTGTACAAAAAAACTAGTCTTTCGACTAGTTTTTCTTCTGAAAAATCAAAAAAGAGAGCATGGCTCTCTTTTTTACATAAAAAGTAATCTAACAGGAACTTCTTTACCGTCTGAAGATACTAACTTGTATTCACCTTTTCTTAAAGAATTAAAAATTCTTATTAACCTCCTTATCAATTCAGCTTTTTTGCCACCAAAAGATGATAGAATATTATAATCTTCTTCCGATAAATCTACCGTAATACGAGTTCCCTGTCTTTTTTCCACTTTTGACCTCCAAAACAACAATAAATCAATTTTGTAAAAAGTCAAATTACTCCCAACCCCTAGCAACCAAAGCTTTCCTTGCAGCTTCTTGTTCAGCGTCTTGTTTAGAGTTTCCTTCACCAGTAGCAACCAAATCTTTTCCTATATAAACACCAACTGTAAACTTTTTCTCATGATCTGGACCTGATTCTTTTATTGTTTTATACGATGGAGTGATACCTTCAAACTCTTGAGCTTTTTCTTGAAACAAACTTTTTGAATCTATAAAACTTTTTGCAGAAATAATATCGTGAATAAGTGGAGTAAATTCTTTTTCTATAAAACCTTTGGCTTTTTCATAACCTTGATCAAGATAAATCGCTCCAATAAAAGCTTCCAGAGTATTAGCTAAAATATATTGTCTTGCTCTACCAGTATCTTTACTCTCGCCCTTTGAAAGAAGTAGAAAATTATTCATCCCAAGTCTAGTGGCTATATCTGCACAAGTAGTAGCATTGACCAAAGAAGATCTATAGGCGGTCAATTCTCCTTCTGGTTTTTCTGGATATTCTCTAAACAAAAAATCTGTAATAACAAGCTCCAAAACAGCATCCCCCAAAAATTCCAACCTCTCGTTGTGAGTAATCCCAAAACTTCTATTTTCATTTATATAAGAACGATGAACAAAGGCCTGAGTCAAAAGGTCTTTATTTTTAAACACAATTCCTGTTATTTTTTGAAATTCCGAAAAATCCATATTAACCTATATTATAACATAAAAACAAATTATTTTCAACCTATTTTTTAAGCAATATATTTATAGCTTTTGTAACAATAGGCAATATATCATTATAAAAATTTAAGTCTAGTATGTCTCCCAATTTAAACCATTTAGCATCATCAAGTCCCCCACTCTTTGTTAGTTTTATTTCTACAAAAGGAGCTTCTGCTAAGTAGTAAGTAACATTCTTTTTTATTCTTCCTTTTTCTGGATGATGAGTTATATACTCATTTCCACCTAACTTTTCTTTTACTGTAATAGGTAAAGTTATCTCCTCTTCTATAACTTTAACAACTTCATTATCTGGATCTTTACCTTCTATATGACCTTTAGAAAGAGTCCAATGCCCAAACACATCATGAACTAAAGCAAGATAGATATCTTCACCTTCTTTGGCATAAACAACAGCTCCAACCAAATATTCAATAGGAACATTATTGTTATTATTCTTTTTTTTATCTTTAGATGTTTCTTCTTTACCTGGTTCTCCCAGCTCTTTATAAACAGCACCCAAAACTCCATTTACAAACTTAGAAGAAGTTTCTCCCCCAAAAGTTTTGGCCAACTCTATTGATTCGTTTATAGCAACTTTTGGAGGAACCTCTGATCTATCTGCAAACAAAAGCTCGTATAAGCCTATACGAAGTATATTTCTGTCTATAACACTAATTTTATCTATAGGCCAGTCAGGAGCAGCTTTTTCTATAATCAAATTTAAATCTTTTTGTTTTTCAAGAACACCTTTTATTAAATTTTCCATAAAGGAGGTATCTCCGACACCAGGAGCAAACTCTTCCACATCGCGGAAAAATATCTCCATAGCTTCTTCGGAGTTTTTATTATTAAAATCCCATTCAAATAGGGTTTGTAATACTATTGATCTGGAAAGGTGCCTTTGTGCCATTTCTATATAATACTAAGACATTATACAAATTTATAAAAAAACAAACAACAAAAAGAAAAAGGTCTAACGACCCTCTTTCTTATTTGCTTGTGCCTTTTTTGCTTTCTTTGTAATTTTTGCTTGCACATCAATAACAGTCCTGCCTCTATAAGTACCAGTAACCAAAGAAGCTCTATGTCTTAAATGTGGAACTTTTGTATCTTTATCCAAAGTAACAGCTGGAGATGTTAGTTTATGATGTGATCTAACATTTCCCCTCTGTGACCTGGTATGTCTCATTCTTACAACCATAATATAGAGAGTATACATTAAATAAAAATAAAAACAAGATTGAAAAAAATCAATCGCATACTTACTTAAGTATGCTTAGTGTGATTATGATTGCAAAACATTCGCAGGTTTTTGTTTGAAATAAAAGCTATAAGCGCTAGGCGAAGGCCCTGTTTGAGCGAAGCGAGTTTGCCGAGAGCCAAGCGAAGAGCGGTTTATTTCACAAAAACCGAGGGTGTTTTGCAATCATAATCATAAATATATTCTACAAAAACTCTTCCTATGTAACTCAGACATTCCATGCTTTAATATAGCTTCTCTGTGTATTTTTGTCCCATAACCTTTATTAATTTCAAAAAAATAATGTGGAAATTTTTTGGAAATTTTAATCATAAATTTATCTCTCTCTACCTTTGCTAAAATACTAGCCCATGCAATTATTTTTTCTTTTTCATCTCCTTTTATAATTGTTTTTTGAAAAATAAATTCATCTGGAGCCTTAAGTCCCCCGTCTAAGAGTATCTGAGTATTTTTTGGATCAAGATTTAAATTATCTAAACCTTTTTTAATAGCTTTTTTTATACAAAAAAATATTCCTTTTTTATCAATTTCTTTATTAGAAATACTAACTATAGAATATTTTATTGGTAATTCTTTCAAGTATTTTGAATATTTTTCTCTTAGTTTTGAGTTTAATTTTTTGCTATCTTTACCTAACTTTGGCAAATTTTTATTTTTTTTCAAAATTTTATACTTATCGGAAGAAATACAAACAAAACATAAAGTTAAAGGCCCTGCCAAAGGACCTCTACCAACTTCATCTATACCAACAATATATTTAGCGTCCATTCTTATTTATCTGAGTATAAATATCTACTATAATTGTGGGGATTTGGTTTGCCGTGAGTTCCTTGGCACCAAGGTCTATCAACTCCAACTGTATTATAAGTATAACCAACCACTTCGCATCTTTTTGGATGTGAAGTATCTTCAAATTGAGCTACTAGATCATACTCATTTGGATATGAACCAGTATTATTTCCATAAGCATAAGTATACTGACCATTAACCCATGGGCCGTTAGCGTTGTTGACTGGATCTCTAGGCATAACCGGCATATATGGTGCAAGAGCTGTTTGAAGTGCTCCCCAGTTTGTACTATAAACCCAGCCTGCTACTGTAGGATACCTTCCGTTATCATCATAATACAATTCTAGTGCTCTTCTTATTTGAGCCAAATCTTGTATTCTCCTTGTGTCTCTTGCTTTAAGTCTTGCATTATTTAATGCAGCCAAAACAACAGAAGACAAAACGGCTATTATAGAAATAACCACTAATAACTCTATTAGAGTAAAACCTTTTTGTTTTTTGTATAAAAACATTTAAATTACTTACTTTAATAATAATGGCATTGAAAAAATATAACAATTTTTTTATCCCCAAAAATAAGATTTACTACCATATAGAGTGTCAATAATTACAAAAAAATGTTTGTGATATAATCTGTGGGATGAGTTACAAATTTACACATCTCCACACCCACTCACACTACTCTCTTCTAAATGCCTTACCAAAAATAGAAGATTTGGTAAAAGAAGCCAAAAAAAATGAGATGTCTGCTTTAGCTCTAACAGACAACGGAAACTTGTATGGAGCAATAGAATTCTATAAGGAATGTAAAAAAGAAGAAATAAAACCAATAATAGGTATTGACGCCTATGTTGCATACAGAAGTAGGTTTGATAAACAGACAGGAGTAGACAAAGAAAGATACAGACTGATACTTTTAGCTAAAAATGAAAATGGGTATAAAAACTTAATAAAATTGGTAACATACAGCCATTTAGAAGGTTTTTACTACAAACCGAGGCTGGATAAGGAACTTTTGGAAAAATATAAAGAAGGACTTGTAGCAATATCACCGTCTTTTTCTGGAGACATCGCCAAAGCAGTTTCAATGAGTGACACAGAAAAAGCTTCTCAAATGATTGACTGGTATAAAAAAACTTTTAAAGAAGATTTTTATATAGAAATAACATACCACCCGGAAATAAAAGGCCACCAAGATAAACAAAAAAAACTCATAGAACTTTCAAAAAAAGAAAATGTTCCTGTTGTAGCAAGTCATGACGTATACTACATAGACAAAGAAGACAGGTTGGCTAGAGAAACTTTATTGTCCATACAATCTAATGGTGACATTTCAGATAAAATAGACAGTAGTGAAGAAGATTTTTCTTTTATCTCCCAAAAAGATGCTTTAAAGTATTTTAAAGATTTACCAGAGGCCCTAGAGAACAACCAGAAAATTGTAGACAGCTGTAACTTGGAAATTCCTTTAGGAACATGG
Source organism: uncultured Candidatus Saccharibacteria bacterium (assembly GCA_964551495.1). Taxonomy (GTDB): domain Bacteria; phylum Patescibacteriota; class Minisyncoccia; order Phycocordibacterales; family DATDWN01; genus JBAYWK01. Next base: position 32,627 of record CAZKCA010000001.1, on the reverse strand, counting down.
ATGTTTCCGAACTATGTTGTAGAAAGTGGGCTTTCTTATGATGATGAGTTAAGAAGAATTACTTACGAAGGTATCAATAATAGAGGTGTAAAAGATACCCCTGAACTTAGAGAAAGAATAGATTACGAATTAAAAGTTATCAAAGATAAAGGTTATTCGCCTTATTTTTTGGTAGTGTCAGATCTATTAAGATACGCCAAAGAAAACGGGATACTTTCAAATATTAGAGGGTCTGTTTCTGGATCTATGGTTACCTATCTATCAGGAATTACAAACATAGATCCTCTTGAGTATGAAATCCCATTTGAGAGATTTTTAAATCCAGACAGGCCGAGTGCCCCTGATATTGATATGGACTTTGCCGATAACAGAAGAGATGAAATGATTGAATATGCAACTAAAAAATATGGAGCAGACAAAGTAGCTCAAATAGGAACCTTTGGAACAATGGCTGCCCGTGGTTCAGTAAGAGATGTGACCAGAGCATTGGGATATCCTTACAGTCTAGGAGATAGTATAGCCAAACTTATTCCTATGGGTTCTCAAGGTTTTCCTATGACAATAGACAAAGCCCTTAAAGAAGAACCTGAATTGAAGGAGAGATACAAAAACGAACCTGATGTAAAAAAAATCATAGACATGGCCAAAAAAATAGAAGGTTGTGCAAGACATATGGGTGTACACGCTGCAGGTGTGGTTATAGCCCCAGTTCCACTAACAGATGTTGTTCCCCTACAATACGACCCAAAAGGTGAAGGAAAAATAATAACCCAATACGACATGTATTCGGTGGATGAAAACAATGCTGGACTTTTGAAATTTGACTTTCTTGGTTTAAAAAACCTTTCTATTATTGCTGACTCTATAAACCTAATTAAAAAAACTTCTAATGTAGATATCGATCCAGATAAAATACCAGTGGATGATAAAAAAACTTTTGCAATGTTAGCCAAAGGAGAAACAGGAGATCTTTTTCAACTAAACGGCGAAGGAATGACAAAACATTTGATTGATCTCAAACCGGAAACAATACACGACATAAACGCTATGGTGGCCTTATATCGTCCAGGACCACTACAATTTATTCCAAACTTCATTGAGGGAAAACATTATCCCGAGAAAATTAAATACTTAGATCCTGCTCTTGAACCAATACTTAAAAAAACTTATGGAGTTTTGGTTTATCAAGATGACCTTTTGATGATGGCCAACAAACTGGCTGGTTATAGCTGGGGTGAAGTAGATAAATTCAGGAAGGCGGTTGGTAAAAAAATCCCAGAAGAAATGGCCAAACAAAAAGAAAAATTTATTCAAGGTTGTGTGGATCATTCAAAATGGAGTCTAAAAAAGGCACAAGAAATATGGGGTTGGATAGAACCCTTTGCTGCCTACGGTTTTAACAAGGCTCACTCTGTATCGTACGGAAGAGTTGCCTATCAAACAGCCTACTTAAAAGCAAACTTCCCTGCAGAATATATGGCTTCCGTTTTAACTCATGAAGCTGGAGATGTAGAAAAAGTAGCCTCTTCAATAAATGAATGTAAAAGAATTGGAATATCTATATTGCCACCAGATATAAATGAATCTTTTGCTGACTTCACAGTTATAAAAGGTAAAGACGAAAATGAAAAAGACTCAATAAGGTTTGGGCTTAAAACTATAAAAAACTTTGGTGAAGGAATAGCTGAATCTATTATAAAAGAAAGGAAAAAAGGTGGACCTTTTAGATCCATTTCTGATTTTTTGAGAAGAATACAAGACAGAAATTTAAATAAAAAATCACTAGAATCATTGATCAAAGCTGGAGCAATGGACAAGTTTGGAACAAGAGCTGATCTTTTATTTAATCTAGATAGATTACTAACTTTTAATAAAGAAGAAACCAAATCAGTTAAAGAACAAGATTCTCTGTTTAGCCTCATGTCATCACCAGAAAATGTAACAGAAATAAATCTAGAAAAAGCACCTGTAAATGATCTATCTAATAATCTTTTGTGGGAAAAAGAACTTCTTGGACTTTATATTTCTGGCCACCCTTTAGATAGTTTCAAAGAAAAATTGGATAAGAGAGATGTTAATATTAAAAAAATAAAAGAAACTGCTCAAGATAAACAAGTAATAGTTATAGGTGGAATAATTGAAGATATAAAAAAAGTAATGACCAAAAAAGGCGACCAGATGGTTTTTGTCCGTATTGCAGATATGTCAGACTCTATAGAAGTTGTAATGTTCCCAAAAATTTATGAAGAATTTCAGGACATAATCGCCCCTGAAAGTTTGATTGTCATCAAAGGAACTTTCTCTACAAGAAACGGCGGACAAAGTATTTTGGTAGATAAAGTAAAAATATTGGAGTAAATACTATAAATAAATTTAAAATCTCCTCTCAATATCTGTATTTTTAGAACACCCTCAAAAGCTCCAGCGAGCTTTTTCAGCTGTACTTGGTCTTGATCCGTCAAGAAAGGGATGCCTGACGTCAGCCTGCTCAAGACCTGTGGAGGTTCCAAAAACACAATATTTCGGAAAGATTTTAAAAACTTCGTTGGTGATTTCATCTGATTTAAAAACATTCGCAGGTTTTTGGTTGAAATAAAAGCGAGAAGCGCCAGCCGGAGACACTGTTTGAGCGAAGCGAGTTTGGCGGGAGGCCAGATTCGAGTGCTTTATTTCACAAAAATCGAGGACGTTTTGAAATCAGATGAAATTCATACTTATTTCCTTTCCCCCGAAAAACCTGATATTCTATTTACATATGGAAAAAGATAAGAATGAAATGGACAAAAATGACCACAGAGTCATTGGGAAAGAACAAGATTTATTCGTATTCTCAGATACTGTAGGTAAAGGCCTTCCTTTATATACAGAAAAAGGGGCGGCTATAAGACGTGAACTTGAAAGGTTTATTGTGGACGAAGAGATAAGACGTGGATACAGACATGTTATTACTCCAGACATAGCTAAAATAGATCTATATCAAAAATCTGGCCACTATCCATACTATAAAGATTCGATGTATGCCCCAATTGAAATAGATGAAGAAAAATTTATGCTTCGTCCGATGACTTGTCCTCATCATTTTGAACTTTACCTTTCTAAACCTAGATCTTATAGAGAACTACCTATGAGAATAGCTGAGATGGCAAAACTTTACAGATACGAAAACTCTGGAAACCTTGCTGGTCTTGTAAGAGTTAGATCTTTTTGTTTGGCAGACAGTCACATAATTTGCGCAGACAAAGATCAGGCAAAAAGTGAAGTTAGACTTGCACTGGATCTTATAGAAGACGTTGCAAAAGTTTTTGGACTGAAAAAAGATGATGATTTTTGGTATAGACTTTCTTTGGGAGACAGAAAGGATGACAAAAAATATTACAAAGACGACTCAGCCTGGGATGAAGCAGAACAAGTTTTAAGAGAAGTACTACAAAGCCAAGATGTAAAGTTTTATGAAGCAGAAGACGAAGCAGCTTTCTATGGACCAAAGATAGATATTCAAATGAAAGACGTTCGTGGTCAGGAAAATACAGCTTTCACCGTTCAATATGACTTTGTTATGCCAAAAAGATTTAACCTAGTTTATACAGCAAGCGACGGTACAGAAAAATTAGCTACTGTTATCCACAGATCATCTATCGGAGCAATAGAGAGAATCATGGCTTTTCTTATAGAAAAATATGAAGGAAACTTCCCTCTTTGGCTTTCACCATTCCAAATCAAGGTTTTGCCTGTTAGGGAAAATCACAACGATTACGCAAGAGAAGTTTTTCAAAAACTAAAAGATGAGCACTTTAGAGTTGAAATAGATCTAAATGATGAAAATTTGGGATCAAAAGTAAGATCTGTTAAAACAGAAAAGCTTCCTTATTGGATAGTTATTGGAGATAAAGAAATGGAAAGCGGAAAACTGACAATAGAAAACAGAAATGGAGAAAAATCTGAAATGACTTTGGAAGAGGTTATTTCAAAATTAAAAGAAGAAATAAAACTAAAGAAATAACAAACCCAGTAGTGAAATTTTGTTTAGATTATGTTCTATAATTATGTATTAAAAAGCAATAAGTTTGATGAAATTTATATAGGTTTTACATCATGACCTCAAAAGGAGATTAGAAGAACATAATCAAGGGTTAAATCTTTCTACAAAAAGATATAAACCATGGAAATTAATATACTACGAAGCATGTTTGAATAAAGATGATTCGATGAGAAGAGAACGTTATTTAAAAACCACCCAAGGAAGGAGGCTGTTGCAAAGGAGATTAAAAGAGTATTATTATAAAAGTCGAAAGATTTAACAAAACAAAATTCTACTACTGGGATGAAACGCCTATACAAAAGCAGAGAGAATAAAAAAGTTTTTGGAGTAATAGGAGGACTTGGAGAATATTTTGATGTAGATCCTGTTATTTTAAGACTTGGCTATTTGGTGATAGTTATAGCTACAGGAGTTATTCCTGGCATAGTGGCCTACATAATCGCTGGAATAATAGTACCAGACAAACCTCTCCACAAAGAAGCTCACTTTACAGAAACTCACAAAAACTAAAAGAAAAACCGTCTGCAAAAGCAGGCGGTTTTCTTTTATTTTTTTATATGTCCAAACTTGCTTTTGTAGCATTAGACTGTATGAAAGATTTTCTACTTGGAACGTCTGTTCCCATCAAGACATCAAAAACTTTGTCCGCTGCTACAGCATCGTCAACTTTAACTTGCTTCAAGACTCTTCTCTCTGGATCCATTGTAGTTTCCCAAAGCTCTTCAGCATTCATTTCTCCGAGACCTTTATACCTTTGTATTGAGAACTTTGCAGATTTCCTTTCATCCTTTTTACCTTTCTTCTTATCTGTTTCTTCTTCCTCTACTTCTTCTGTTTCCTCTTCTTCAGGGGCTTCTTCTATAATTTCTTCTTCTTTTACTTCTTTACCGACAATTCTATCTCTTTCCTCATCAGAATAAGCGTAAAATACTTCTTTACCTTTCTTTATTTTGAAAAGTGGAGGTTGAGCAATATAAATAAAACCGCCATCTATAAGAGGTCTAAAGAACCTATAAAGCAAAGTTAGAATAAGAGTTCTTATATGAGCACCGTCCACATCGGCATCAGTGGCTATTATTATTTTATGGTATCTCAATTTTGAAATATCAAATGTATCCCCTATTGCTGTTCCAAAAGCAACAACAAGATTTTTAATTTGCTCTGATTCAAGCATCCTATCTAGTCTTGCTCTTTCAATATTTAAAATCTTTCCTCTAAGTGGAAGTATAGCTTGGGTTCTTCTGTCACGCCCTGTCTTTGCTGTACCTCCAGCAGAATCTCCCTCTACAATAAAAAGTTCTGAGTCTTCTGCACTTTTACTTTGACAGTCCGCAAGTTTTCCAGGAAGTGTAATACCTTCTAAAGCACCTTTTCGCAAAACTGAATCTTTGGCTGCCTTTGCTGCTTTTCTGGCCTTTAAAGCCAAAACAACTTTGTTTATTATAGATCTAGCATCATCCGGATTTTCTTCTAGAAAATAAGCAAATGCCTCAGAGAAAACAGTGTTTACAGAACTTTGAGCCTCAACTGTTCCAAGTTTTGCTTTTGTTTGACCTTCAAACTGGATCTCTTGAAGTTTAACCGATATAACAGCAGTCAATCCTTCTAAGACATCGTCTCCTGTAAAGTTATCTTCGCTTTCTTTTATAAGATTATTTTTTCTGGCGTATGTGTTTAGAGTTCTTGTTAAAGCAGTTTTAAAACCAGTAACATGAGTTCCCCCTTCTGGATTATAGATATTATTTGCAAAAGGCAAAATTCTAGCAGAAATATCATCTACATATTGCAAAGAAATTTCTACAGACTCATATTCGTTTGTTTTCTTTTCAACATAAAAAACATTTTTGTGAATTGGTTTTAGTGCCTGATTGTAAAATTTAACCAAAGAAAGAAGTCCTCCTTCAAAATAGAAAGACATGGAAGGAAGATCTAATCCTAGTTCAGAAATAAAGAAAACATCTTCTTCTTTTATTTTTCCTTCGTATCCTCTAGCATCTATGACAGTTATTCTAAGGCCTTTTACCAAATATGCTTGCTGACGCAAATGATTTACTACCCTACCAAAATCAAAATCAACAATTGGGAAAATAGAGTTATCTGGTTCAAAAATAACTATGGTACCGTTGTTTTTTGTGCTTCCTATTTTTTTAACAGCAGCTTTTTTCTTTCCAATAGAATACTCCTGCATATAGACACCGCCTTCTTTGTGAACAGTAACTTTACAATAAGTAGAAAGAGCGTTTACCACAGAAGCTCCCACACCGTGAAGACCTCCAGACACTTTATAACCTCCATCTTCACCTCCAAATTTTCCTCCAGCGTGAAGTGTAGTCATAATAGTCTCCAAAGCTGAGACTTTTGTTTGTTTATGAATATCAACAGGGATACCTCGGCCGTTATCTGTAACTCTTACTTTATTTCCAGGTAATAGAACTACTTCTATTTGGTTGGCAAAACCACCCATGGCCTCGTCTCTAGAGTTATCAAATATTTCCCAAATAAGGTGATGTAACCCGTCTGGACCAGTAGTGCCGATATACATACCAGGTCGCTTTCGAACTGGCTCTAATCCTTCCAAAATCTGGATAGCATCAGCACCATAAGAATCCTTCTTTTTAGCCTTTTCTTCTTTAGCCATATGCGTCTCATTATATCAAATTTAAGTATAAAAACCAAGTAATTTTATACAAAAAAAGCGACCGGAAAACCTGACATCCGGTCGCTGTGAAGTTTGAGGCTCCTTCAGGAGAAGGAGTAAATAGGTCAAGGTTACGAGGAGCCAAGCATCCTTAAACCTACTCTATTTATATTATACCAAATAAAAATTAGTCTGTAAATAAACTTTTACACATCCAAAAATAAGTCTAAAAACATTGATTTTTTGGTATTAATAGGTAAACTTTAAACTATATGACAATAGAAGAACTTTATAACTCCCCTGACCTAAAAAATCAAAAATACAAGATAGAAGAAAAAACTGAAAAAGAATTATTGGAATCTTTAGATAAAAGAGATGACATAGAGGCTACCAGAATAAAAAGATACCTTTCTTTCAAAGATCTTTCTAGAGAACCTCAAAGCCCCCTTTACGAAGTAGCACAAAAAGTAAAATCTCTTCCCACTTTCCAAAACTTTGACAACATAGAAATACCTGAAATTGTTCCGGCCTCTGAAAGCTTCGATTTGTTTAACTTCCCACCAGAACATCCAGCCAGAAGTAAGTCTGATACTTATTATGTAGATGAAAAAAACATTCTAAGAACTCACACTACAGTGATGTGGTATTACTACTTAAATCTACCTGAAATAAAACAGAGACTAGAAAAAGAGGAATCTATTGGTGTTATCTGTCATGGAAAAGTTTACAGAAAAGATGAGATAGACAGAAGACACATGAATATTTTTCATCAGATAGATGGCCTTTTCCTTTGTCCTAAAGATAAACACGAAATAACTCAGGATGACCTAAAAAATGTTCTAACAGAAGTAGCTCAAGGAGTTTTCGGTAAAGACATAAAGTATAGATTTAACCCTGATACATTCCCTTACACCCATTCCAGTCTAGAAATGGAAGTAGACAAAAATAGTTTAAATGATGAAAAAGGAGAAGAAGAATGGGTAGAAGTTTTGGGTGCAGGTATAGTAGAACCAAAAGTTTTGGAAAAACTTGGTATAGATGGAGAAAAATACAATGGCTGGGCTTTTGGATTTGGTCTTGAAAGACTAGCAATAATAAGCATGGAACTACCTGACATAAGACTTTTGTGGTCAGATGATCCTAGAGTCACAAAACAGTTAAAACTTGGACAAAAATTTGTAGAAGTATCAAAATACCCACCAATAGTCAGAGATATTTCTTTTGTGGTTTCAAAAGATTTTACGCCAAATAATTATTTTGACTTAGTTAGAGAAACCATAGGAGATTTAGGTGAAGAAGTGGCTCTATTAGATAAATATGAAAATGCTGGAAAATTTGGAGAGGACAAAATAAGCTATGCTTATAGAGTAACTTATAGATCATTAGATAGAACACTGACAGATACAGAAATAAACGATCTTCATAAAAAACTAGAAGATATTACAGAAAAAACTTACGAAGCTAAAATTAGATAGAATCGCTTTGAAAAGTAAACCTTGGTACTTTTTGCACTTCGGACGATCCGAGAGGATTTAACACTTCTATATCTACTATTTCTTCAAACATAGAAACCGGTCTTACCCAAAACCTAGATTTTGGATTGTCATATAGTGCCTCGTAGACAACCATGTCCTCTAAAGTTTCAGAGTGTTTAGCTACAAAATGAACCTTGTAAAGATTTCCACTTTTTGAGTGTTTATAAATACCCTGTTTTATCATAAAAACCATTATAGTACGCTATTTGTCAAAAATCAAAAAATGTAATACTATAAGCTTGTAAAAAGTCAAATCATGTCAGAAATTTCCAGTATAATAACTTATGTGTTTTTGTTTGTCTCACTTTATTTTGAGATTTTTTTGCTTATAACTTATTTTGAAAATAGATCTAATATTAAAAAAGAGAGTAAGGATTTGGAATTGAATAAAGTAAAAAAATACCCAACAGTAACAATAATTATCCCTTGTTGGAATGAAGAAAAAACTGTTTCCAAAACAGTCAATTCTCTACTTAACCTAGACTACCCAAAAGACAAGCTATCTATAATGATTATAGATGATGGTTCTACAGACAACACTTGGGGGGTTATCCAAAAGTTTAAGAACAAAAAACAGATACAAATGTTTAGAAAAGAAAATGGTGGTAAATACACCGCCTTAAACTTTGGATTATCTCAATCAAAAAGTGATCTAGTAGGATGTCTAGATGCCGACTCTTATGTAGATAAAAACGCCTTGAAAAATATTGTTTATTATTTTGAAGACAAAGAAACAATGTCAGTCACTCCTTCTGTTAAAGTTTGGAAACCAAAAAAAATAATCCAAATGATTCAAAAGGTTGAATATGATTGGGGTGTATTTTTAAGAAAAATGTTTTCATATTTAGGTGCAATATATGTAACACCTGGACCTTTTTCTATATTCAGAAAAGAGGTTTTTGAAAAGTTAGGAGGATACAGACACGCTTATCAAACAGAAGATATGGAACTAGCTGTAAGAATGCAGACAAATCATTACAAAATCGTAAATGCTCATGATGCTGTTGTCTATACAGTTGCTCCAGATAGTGTAAAGAAACTTTACAAACAAAGACTACGCTGGACTTATGGTTTTATAAAAAATGTTATAGATTATAGACATTTATTTAGCAAAGAATATGGAAATTTAGGTATATTTATACTACCTCTTGCAAGTATATCCATAATATCTGCTCTTTATATAATATTTATGGCTATATTGGATGTTTTGTTTAAACTATTCCAAATGTATACAAAGTGGAGTGTAATTGGGTTTGATATAAGAAAACCAGATTTTCACCTAGATTGGTTCTTTATAGATACAAGCTTCATGACAATAATAAGCATCCTAAGTCTTACTGGTATAATTGCCCTTCTTTTTGTGGCTAGAAAAATGTCTGAAAAAAGATTTGCTTTTGGAATGGATTTGGTGTATTTTCTAACCCTGTATGCTTTTATATCCCCTTTGTGGATGTTTAAAGCTGTTTATAACGCTATATTCTCAGTAAAAACTTACTGGAGGTAAATTTATGCAACACAGAAAAATAGATTGGAAAAAATACATATATACTTTTATTATTACAGCTGTAATATTTGGAACAGCTATATTTTTAAGTAATTATTTTAGCCAAAAAAAATTGGCCGAAATAAGATCTATACAAGACACTATTGCTATAGATATTTTATCTTCTGAAACCCAATTTTCTCTTCTAGAAGAGCTTTCTTGTAAAGATGTAACAACTGAAGTTTTATCAAAAGAACTTGGGAGTTTAGAAGAAAGGCTAACTTATACCGAAAGAGATAGAGGAAGTGATGATGAAGAGATACAAACTCTTAAAAAATATTATTCCCTACTCCAAATAAAAGACTACCTTTTGATGTCTAAAATAAATCAAAAATGTAACAAAACACCTATATCTATAGTTTACTTCTATTCAAACAAAGGAGACTGTGATGATTGTGAAAAAGCCGGTTTTGTTCTAACTAGACTAAGACAAGAATACCCAGAAGTTAGAGTTTATGCCTTTGATTACAATCTCGAAATCTCTGCTGTTCAAACACTTATATCAATAAACAAAGTAGAAAATAATCTACCTGCTCTAATAATAGGAGAAAAAGTTTATTACGGATTCCAAAGCTTAGAAGATATAGAAAAACATATACCAGAGTTAACTAAACTTAAAGAGCTCAAAAACGCTACCAGCACCCAAGCTACAACAACCAATAAAAACTAAAACCCTGTTCGGGTTTTTGTTTTTGAGCCACTTGTCAGGATCTTTCCTTCGACTTTTTTCTTCGTCGCCACTCAGAAAAAGTCTAGGCACCGACTCGCGACCTATCGTGCTCGATAGGTGCCCGCTCCGTCGTTCAAGCCTGAACATAGACTAATAACATTAGTCTATTCAAGTGGTAAACAAAAAACCCTGTTCGGGTTTTTGTTTTTGAGCCACTTGTCAGGCTTGAACTGACGACCTGCCGTTTACAAAACGGCTGCTCTACCAACTGAGCTAAAGTGGCATTGTAATTTAAAATTACCAATATAATTTATCATTATATAAATAATTTTTCAACTACATTATACTGTCTTTCTTTTCTGGAGCTTCTTCTGATATATTCTTCAAAAAATTAGATACTGACCCTTTATTTTTTAGTATCCTCTTTCCTCTGATCTGATCACCTGCTAAATAATATTTTTTAGCAACATAATCTTTTAATTTTACAAGTAATTCATAAATATATGCAGGTAAGAACTCAAAGATAAATATCTTAGATATTTTCTTATACCTGTTATATTTAAACACACACCAGTCTATGAAACTGTAAATAATATCATCTGTTCTTCTAAAAAAAGAAGACACAAAAGAAAATCTACCAACATGAGACTCTAATATTTTAGTGCCAATCATTGCAAATATTGCAACAAGAGACCCTATAAAAAATGTAGTTGTCATAAATTTATTTTATTGAGATATAGAGTATCTAACAAAATTAGATAATTCTATTTTTTCACCAAATTTTTGAATGGCTGATTCTATAAGATTTTTTATTGTTAGATCAGGATTTTTTATAAAAGACTGCTCCAAAAGTGTTCTCTCTTTAAAATAAGCGGTCATTTTACCTTCAAGCATTTTTGCTTTTATATCTTCTGATTTACCTTGTGAATTTTCAGAAACCTCCTTGGCAAACATCTCCTCGGCCATTTTCTTTGATTCCTGATCAACATCTTCTATTTTCAAAAATTTAGGGTTTGAAGCTGAAACATGCATAGCTATATCATATGCAAGTTTCTTAAATTCTTCATTATTTGAGACGAAATCTGTCTCACATAATAATTCTACCATAGCTCCAACTCTATTTGTATTGTGAACATAAGAAGCTACCACACCAGAACCAAGCTCTCTATCGCTCTTTTTAACAGCTATTTCAGCGCTCTTTTTCTGAAGTATCATTATAGCTTTATCCATATCACCAAGAGCTTCTTCCAATGCTTTTTTACACTGCATTATTGATACTCCAGTTTTATCTCTCAACTGTTTTACAATCTCAGTTGTTATTTCCATATTAAAAAGTTAAAAAATTAATTTCTTTTAAGAAGACCTTCTCTGTAAGCTTGAGCTACTTGTCTTAGGAAAAATTCAATACTAGCTTTAGATGAATCATTTGCTGGTATTGGATAATCAACTTCTGAAATATTATTATCTGTTCCACACAAAGCGATGACAGGTATACCTATTTCCTTAGCTTCTCCTATAGCTATAGCCTCTCTTCTACTATCAATTACAAACAATGCATCTGGAACTTTTTTCATAGCACTAAGCCCAAAGAACAACCTCTTTAGTTTATCAATTTCTCTGTCTATCAGCAATCTCTCTTTCTTTGTATATTTAGCCAATTCCCCTTTCTCCTTTTGAGAAACAAGGTCTTCCAATTTTAAAACTCTTTTTCTTACCTCCCCAAAATTAGTCAAAGTGCCACCTATAAACCTACCTGAAACATAAGGCATATCTATACTATTTGCCACAGCCTCTGTAGATTCATGAGCTTCATTTTTACCCCCAACAAAAAGGATTGTTCCGTTTTTAGAAGCTAGGTTTTTTACAAAATCCAAAGCAACATCTAGCTTTTCTTTAGTTTTTTCGAGATCAAAAATCTCTATTTTATTTTTAACTCCAAATATAAAAGGCTTTACAGAAGGATGTCTTCTAGATTTTACAAAACCAAAATGAGCTCCTGCCATAAACATTTTATCTAGCAAGTCTTGATTTCCAGATATTTTTGAATTTTGTGTTTTATCCATATAGATTGGCATTTTAGCAGAAAGTAGTAAGTTATGCAATACCTTATTTAGACTAACCTCTGGCTTTTAATCCTCATCATCTCCCACCACAACTTCACCTGAAAAATTAGCCATTTCTTCTAAAATAGGCCCAACCTCCCCCGCTATTATTTTTTCTATATTATGCCAAGATTTTTTTATCCTATGATCAGTGATCCTATCCTGTAAAATATTATATGTCCTTATTTTTTCAGACCTATCAGCTGTGCCTATCTGATCTTTTCTGTCTTTTGAATATTTTTTGGCCTCTTCTTCCTCTTTCAAGGCTTCTAGTTTGGATATGAGGATACTCATGGCTTTTTCCCTGTTTTTAAGCTGACTTCTCTCAGAAGTACACCTAACATCTATACCTGTTGGTTTGTGAATAAGTCTAACCGCAGTTTCAACTTTATTTACATTTTGACCTCCAGCACCTCCAGATCTAGAAAACTCGATTTCTAAATCGGTAGGATTGATAACAATAGAAGTTTTTTTACGGACAGGCAAAATTGCTACCGAAGCAGTAGAAGTGTGAACCCTGCCCATTTTCTCTGTTGCTGGGATCCTTTGGACTCTATGAACACCTGTTTCGTATCTTAGAACCTTATAAACATCTTGACCTCTTATTTGGAAAGAAGCTTCTTTGTATCCACCTACTGCACTTCTAGACTCGTCTAAAACTGTGACATTCCATCCCTTGTTTTGAGCGTATTTCGTATACATCAAAGCAAGCTCCTCAGCAAATAAAGAAGCTTCTTCTCCCCCAGCCCCAGCCCTAACTTCTAAAATAATCTCATTTGGAAATTCCTCTTCTTTCTCTTCCTCAGTTAAAATATCTGTCATTTGTTTTAGAATTGATTCCTTTTGTAGTTTAATGGAATCCAAATCAGCTTCAGCTAAATCCAACAAAGAAGGATCTTCTTCGATCATTTTTTTAGTAGCCTCTTCGTTGGCAATAAGTTTTTTATAAGTTTCTGCCAGAAAAGATGTTTTTGGGTTCTGTAAAAATTTTTCTAAATCTTCCATTATATTAAGTTTAAAGTTCAAAAATCAAAATGTAAAATAATTACTTTAAATTATAGCAAAATATACAGTCACCATAGGCAACTGTATATTTAAATTTTCTCATTTAGGCTTTTTTGGCTTTAGAAGCTTTAGCTATTTTGGCTTTAAATTTCTCTGCTCTACCTGCTGTATCTAGAGATTTTTCATTGCCGGTATAGAAAGGATGAGAAGCAGAAGAAACTTCCAGTCTGTAAACAGGATATTCTTTGCCGTTTTTGGCTTTGGCTGTTTCTTGTGTATTTACAGTAGATGAGATGATAAATTCAGCCCCATTTGAGTTATCTATAAATAACACTTCTCTATAATTTTCTGGATGTATTCCTTTTTTCATTGCCGGTATACTCTATCAAAATTAACTTTTTTATGCAAGAAACTATAAATTCTTGAGAGGGTCAATCATAGTCTCTTGAATATTTGTGGCCCTATTCATAACCTGATTACCATAAAAGGCATTTGCTGGCGCCCTACTGTCACAAGCTCTTCCTGAGTAGTATCTACAAGCGGCATTTCTTTCAGCAGTATATGTTCCAGAACCTGCACCAAGTTCACTTAGATATATTGCTGTTGCCATTACAGCATGTTGAGGATTCCAAGGGTCAGGAGTAGATATACCTAAAGCACTTGCAATTTTATCTTTAAATAAAAGCCAAGTACTAGGTATAAATTGTGAAGGACCCATGGCTCCTCCCCAACCTCCGCCCCAAGGACAAGAAAGAGGTGTGCCGTCTTGAGGAATACCTAATTCTGTAGTTATTTGAACAAAGATAGTCTGGTCATCTCTTCTAGATTTTCCAGAAGCTTTATCATCTGGACCTGGCATGATTCTCCTCCAACTTTTTGATTCCGGATCACCAACTCTGTTACAAGTTCCAACATTAGCACCTAGATTTGATTCTTGTTGTAATATGGCCAATATAAGAGCTGGCCTAACCCCTGTTTTTACTGAGGCTGCTTCTGCGTAAGTCAAAGCATCTCCAAAAGGAATAGCCTTACTGTCCCTAAGAGAGAACAAGGCCGCCCTAATTTCTGCTGCTTTTTTCTGCCTTTCAGCCAAAATCTCTTGGTAAGATTTTTCTTTGGTTTTATTTACCTGAATAAGATATTTCTTTTCTTGTTCATTTTTTTCAACCTCTCTTTTCTGGCTTTCAACAACAGCCTTATTGTCCAACTCCTGATCCTTTTTAACAGCTAACTGAGATTTCTCGGCTTCCGTTAATTGTTTATTATTTCTTATTTCAATAAAAAGATCTTTCATTTCTCTTTTTATTGAATTAAAAGTATCAACATCTGAGAAGAAATCTGAAATATTTCTGTTGGCTAAAATTATTTCTGGCAAAGAGTAATCATCTATTTGATTTGTCTTCCTTATAAGCTGAGCCAAAGACTCATGACCTTGGTCTATCTTTCTTTCCAATTCATTTATAAGAGCCTCTTTTTGGTTTATGTCATTATTTAGTTTTGCAATAGCTATGTTTCTCTGTCTTATAAAAGCTTGCGCTTCTTTTATTTTGGCATTCAAAACAGCCGCCTCTTTCTCCAAAGAAGCAGTTCCTTTTTTAGTTTCACTTAATACAGCTTGCCACTGGGCAATTTCTTTTTCTGTAGCTGCTAGCTCAGCTCGCCAGATAGCCTCTTGTTCCTCTTTTGTAATAGAGTAAACGGAAGAGCTAAAAATTAAAAATAACGCTAAAAATACAAATAAAAATCTTTTGAATGTCATAAAGGAAACTTTAGTTTAAGCTAATAAAGGTTTTAAGCCTCTACTTCCTCTTCTTTCTTTCCTTTCTTTTCTACCTCTATAGATGACAGATCAACTGGAGATGATTCTTCTTCAACTTGCTCTCTTTGCACTTCTGCAATAGCTATAACAGCATCTTCTTCTTCTAGTAATTCTACTCCTGAAGGAAGTTTTATATCTTTGGCTAATATATGACTATCAGGCTCTACTAGAACTCCGATATCTACTGAAATTGAGTGTGGAATATTTTGAGGGTCTACAAAAATATTTATCTCATGTAAAACTTTGACAAGGTTACAGCCTAAATCTTTTACTGCCGGAGAAGTACCAACGAACTCTAAAGGCACAGAAACATCTACTTTCTTACCTTTCTCGAAAACATAGAAATCAACATGGATAGGTAGGTCTTTTGTTGGATCTGAATCAACACTGTGTATCAAAACATCAACCTTACCTTTTGGAGTTACAAGACTTATAACCCCAGATTCTCCAACTGAGTTCCAAACTTTAATAAAATCTTTTGTAGAAATCTTTACGGGAGTTGATTCTGTTTTTTTACCATAAAAAACAGCTGGCAACATGCCCTCTTTTCTCAAATAATCCAGATTTTCTGATTTATCTCTTAATTGTGCGTCCAATGTAGTCATTTCTAGAGTATATACAGATTTATATAAAAAATCAACCTAGATTATTACCTTATTTTTAAGCTCTTTCCCTTCAAAAAAATCGATAATATTTTGAGCGGCTACAGTAGACATTTCGTTTCTCGTTTTTATTGTAGAAGATGCTATATGAGGAGTAAGTATAACATTGTCTAATTTATCAAGTCCTTTTGCCAATTTTGGCTCATTTTCAAAAACATCTATTGCCGCTCCAGCAATAACATTGTTTTTTAAAGCCCAAACTAAGTCATCTTCTTTTACAACAGGTCCTCTAGAAGTATTTACTAAATAAGCAGTCTTTTTCATTAGTGACAATCTCTCTTTATTTATGAGATGTTTAGTAGAATCCAAAAGAGGCACATGAATACTTATCACATCAGCAGATGCTAGTATTTCTTCTGGAGTTGAATGGAAAACAGCCCCATACTCTCTTTCAAAATCTTCGTTTCTTTTTACATCATAGTAGTGAACTTCCATACCCAACCCTTTTGAAAGCATATGAGCCGCTCTTATCCCTATCCTTCCAGCACCAAGTATTCCAAGTTTTTTACCTTCTAAGTCTTGTCCCAAAAAAAGCATTGGATCCCATCCTTCATACTTACCTTTTCTAGTAAATTTATCTGCTTCAACAATCCTAGACGCCAGGGCCATTATCAAAGCTACAGTATGCTCAGCCACAGAATCTGAAGAAACACCGGCAGTATTTGTAATAGTTATACCCCTTCTATTTGCTTCGGCTACATCTATATTGTTGAAACCAACGGCATAATTAGAGAAAATTTTTACAGAAGAAGAGCTCTCTAAAACATCTTTGTCTATTGTATCAGTCAAAAGACACAAAACCCCATCATAAGAACCCCTAACTAATTCTTTTATCAATTCCTTTTTAGTCAAAATTCTATTTTTTGGATTTATAAACAATTCATGCCCTTTTTGTCTGAGCATATTAAGACCGACATCTGGAATATTTCTAGTTACGTATATTTTTGCCATTGTTCTAAATATTACTAAATAATTTTAATTTTTCTTCTACAACCTTTTCAACATTCAAAACTCCTTGTTTTAAAAACTTGTAAGGAGCAACCTCGTCTGGGTTTTCCGAAATATAACTCATGATACCTTGCTTGTATGCAACTCTTATCTCTGTATTTATATGAATAATAGAAACTCCGGCTTTTATTGCTTCTTTGAAATCTTCTCCAGAGTTTCCAGATCCTCCATGAAGAACAAGAGGAATTTGTACCGCTTCCTTTATTTTCTTTATAAGATCTATATGAAGTTTTGGATCAGATCCACCCCTAAACATCCCGTGGATATTTCCAACAGAAGGAGCGAGCATATCTATACCTGTTTTATCTAAAAATTCTTTAGCTTTTTGTGGATCTGTCATAGAAGATTCATCCAAATCAACACCTTCTGGTATTTCATCCCAAACCTTTGATGATGTACCGATGTATCCCATTTCAGCTTCCAAAAGCATTTCTGGTCTATTTTCTTTTATATAATCAGCACACTTTTTAGTTTCAGCTATATTTTCTTCCAAAGAAAGTTTGGCTCCGTCAAAAATAACAGAATCAAAACCAGCATCCACCACCTCTTTTACTCTTTCAAAAGAATAAGTATGATCTGCATTTAAAAATATAGGGTAGTTAAATTCTTCTTTTATACTTTTTACCAAAGCGACAATCTGCTTTACTCCTATAAAATCTCTTTCTCCTTCGGAAACACCGATAATAACTGGAACATTTAATTTTTGAGCTGCTCTAAAAACTGCCCAAACACCATCACTATTAGAAATATTGAAATGACCAATTGCAATTTGTTTTTCTTCTGCCTCTTTTATGTATTCTCTCAATGTTTTAATCATACAAACATTATATAACAGCAAAAACCTTTTACAAAAAGAAACCGCTGTATTTCTACAGCGGTTCTTGAATAATTATGTGTGCACCAGATCTCCAATTTCTATTTTCTCTAACATACTCACCATAACCATGCATATACCAGAGGCCTTTATTTAAAAATAAAGCTAGTAGATGTATATTGTGAGTTTTTGGACTATGACAAAAAAAGATATTTAGTGTAGAAATAAGCATTGATTTAGATTTTACAAGGTTGTAAACCAAAGGTAGAGAAACTGGTATAACAGAACCACCAATTTCTTTTATAAAATCTACTTCATGAGCTGGCTTTTGAAGTCTCCATGCTACTACTCTGGATTCATTGATCGGAGAAAATTCTAATCCCCCAAACCATTTGTTAAAGTTTTCCCCATTTACCCCAAAAGAAACATCTTTATTTTCTGTTGAAAAAACATCATCAACAAAAAAAGAATAAGGATAACCTAAATGGGTTGTTGTTTTTGCACTAAATAAATGTTGGTTCATCTGACACCTCCACAAAAATACTAGACCTTTAGGTCTTTAGTTGTCAACATAGGAAATAACACAAATATTGTTATAATTTTTCTATGACTTTAGATATTTTAGCCATTGGCGATATAACAACAGATGCATTTATTAGAATCAAAGACGCTTCTGTTGATTGTGATGTTGATTCAGAAAATTGTAAACTTTGTATGAGGTTTGGAGACAAGATTCCTTTTGAATCTGTAGATATTGTAAAAGCTGTTGGAAACAGTGCAAATGCAGCTGTTTCTGCAGCCAGACTTGGTCTTCATTCTGCCCTGCTTGCATATATAGGTGATGATCAGAACGGAAAAGAATGTAAAGAAGAATTAGAAAGAAACAATGTTGACACAACATATGTCAGAGTAGAAGAAGGGAAAAACACAAACTATCACTACGTCCTCTGGTACGATGTAGAAAGAACTATTTTAGTAAAACACGAAACTTTTTCATATAAACTAGGAGAAATAGATCATCCAAAATGGATTTACCTAAGCTCACTTGGAGAAAATTCTTTACCTTACCATTTAGAAATAGCTGAGTTTATAGAAAAAAATCCAGAAACAAAACTGGCTTTCCAACCAGGAACTTTCCAAATAAAACTTGGAGCAGAGGTACTAGAGAAAGTTTATAAAAATACAGAAGTCTTTTTCTGCAACGTAGAAGAAGCTCAAAAAATACTAGACGAAAAATCTCGAGACATTCCACTCCTTCTTTCCAAAATGAGAGACTTAGGACCAAAAATTATCTGCATTACAGATGGTATAAACGGAGCTTACGCTTTTGACGGAGAGAAAAAACTTTTTGTTCCTATTTACCCCCAAACTCCATTTGAAAGAACTGGAGCTGGAGATGCTTTCGCTTCCACACTTATTTCTGCCCTAGCAAAAGGAAAAACTCTAGAAGAAGCAATGCTTTGGGGACCAATAAACTCTATGTCTGTAGTAAAAGAAGTTGGTGCCCAAAGAGGTCTTTTGTCCGAAGAAAAAATATTGGACTACCTCTCCAAAGCCCCTGAGGATTACAAGGTAAAAGAGATATAAAAAAAAGAAAACCTACTGAAAGGTTTTCTTTCAGTAGGTTAATCTGGAACAATAAAGAATAAGGTCTCTGTTGGCTCAGACATAATCCGATTAAAAGGACCCTGTTTCCTAAAAGAAATTCTTGTCACAGAAACCGTATCTCCTTTGCGTGGAAATGTTCTAGGATCCATAGGTCTTATGTAATTACTAGACTCTATAAAAGCTAGAGAATTTATTGTTCCACCAAAATAATCAGGGCAATTTATTTCTACAACTTGTAGATTAAGCGTAGAAGGAACATGATCAAAATCACTTTTTACCACACATTTCATTGGTCCTTCCTGATTATCAATAACAACTGCCAAAGACTTTCTTTCGACTTTTGGAGTTTCTCTGGTGTCTACTGAAATATTATTAAATATAAATAAAACCAAAAATACCGCAAAAAAAATTAAACATAATGTGTTCAATGTTGTTCGACTCACAAAATCCTCCTAGCCAAATTTATACACCAAAAATTTAACTTTGTCCAGTAAATTTTTACTACAATATATTGTAGTAAAAATTTTAAATATAAAAAAAGAGACCACTTTTGGTAGTCTCTATTCACCTCCTTTCTTGGTGGACCCTTTTACAGCTGGTCAAGCCTTAGATCATCTGACGGATCTTGAAAGGCTTTCGCCATTCCTTACCTTGGGCGTCGAGCCAAACGTGCTTCCAGAATGTCGCAACATTCTCCATCATGGACCACCATGGCTCATATGTATCGTTCGAGCTAAACTCCTCCGCATCACTGAACTGAGTGAAGGCCGAACCATCTTCTCTGAAATTCAGGATGACTTTGGGAATGCAGTCCCAGCCCATCGACACCTGGAGAATTGTTTTGGGTTCCGTAGTAGCTGACTCTGAATCATCTTCCGAGTATGGCAATACATCATCTGGATCGATAGTAACATCGATCCTTCCTAGTTGGTTACGAGCGATGATAATGTTTAACTCGGAAAAAAACCGACTCAGAACACTGATATTGTAATTTTCTGGAGTTGAAACTTTTGCTTTTAGAATACAAAGATTCATCTCCGCGGTGTTCTCTATCGTTTGTTCTAGTAAGTCGCCAGTTCCTCTCGGGTAGAAAACAACCCGATCAGGAGCACCCAGATTGGAGCCGTTTCTGATCATCACAACCAAATTCTTGGTATAGATAATCAATTGTTGGAAGGGAAAGAGACTGATAAAACACACAGTCCCATACGAAGCCTCAAACCCTTCCAGAGTAATCAGTTCGGCCAGTTTTGGTGTATCGCTCGCATTAATGTCGAAGCGATCACCGAAAACACCATTTTCGTTCCGACTTGGAAAGAAGTAAAAATCTTTCCATTCTTCACGATCGAAATTCTTCACGAAAAGTTGTTCCATATTCTTCTCCCAATGAACAAATTGAAATTTTGGAATTGCTCCCACTAAGACATTCAAACCTTTAAAAACCTTAGTGGGAGCCTAAAAATAGCCATATTTATGGCTAAAATTCTTAGTTTTCTATATATATTATACACCTAAATAGGTAAAAAGTCAACCCAGCAGTAGATTTGCGAAGCAAATTCACTACGGGGTTACTTCCTCCCTATTGCCCTCTTTACTGCTTCCAAGATATGAGATTCTCCCATTTCATAGTGTTCCAAAAGTTCTTCTGGTTTTCCACTTTGTCCAAACTGATTTTTGACTCCAATAAATTCAATAGGTGTCGGAAATGTCTTTGCTAAAAATTCTGAAACAGCTCCACCAAGTCCCCCAGTTATCTGATGTTCTTCTACTGTGACCAAGGCTCCTGTTTCTTTTGCAAGTTCCAAAACCGCTTTTTCGTCCAAAGGTTTTATTGTTGAAATATTTAAAACTTTTACATTTATTTTTTCTTTGGAAAGTTTTTCAGCCACTTTCAAAGCTTTATAAACTAGTGCGCCAGTAGCTATTATTCCCACTTCAGCTTTTAAATCTTTTCCAAAAAGTATTTGTCCCTTTCCTATTTCAAAAGGTGTTTCCTCTGTTGTAATGACGGGAGTTTTTTCTCTGGCAAGCCTTAAATAAACAGGGGTTTTCAAATCTACCGAAGCAAGCGTGGCTTTTTTGGCTTCTATATGATCACAAGGAGAAATGATTGTCATATTTGGAATAACACGAGTGATAGCAATGTCTTCTATGGCTTGATGTGTTCCTCCATCTGGACCAACAGAAACTCCAGCATGAGAACCGACAATTATGACATGACGATCGTTGTAGCAAATGGTTGTTCTTATTTGTTCCCAATTTCTACCAGGAGAAAACATGGCGTAACTTGTGATGAAAGGAATCTTGCCCATAGCAGACATGCCAGAAGCAACAGAAGCCAAGTTTTGTTCTGCCACACCAACTTCTACAAATCTTTCTGGAAATTTATTTTTAAAAAGATGCATTTGTGTTGACTCTGTCAGGTCTGCACATAGTCCAACAACCTGAGGATTTTTCTCCCCTGCTTCAAGTAGTCCTTGTCCAAAACCTTTTCTGATAGGAACTTGCTCCACATCTTTTTCAAATATTTTTGGATTTAATTTTTGATTTGGGTTTAGCATGATTTTAAAAATGAAAGTATCGACGCAAAGGCTCCACAGCTTTTGAGCATGGTTCCGTCAAGGTATTCCTTCTTGACGGATCAAAAGCGAGGACAGCCTCAAAAAATTCGCTGGAATTTTTTGAGGTTACTTTGCAGAGATATTTTCATTTTTTTAATAATTTTATTTTTCATAATTCTATTCACTTTCCGACTTAATTTGTCCGCCAAGCGTTCTAAGCTCTCTCAGTGCTATCTCTGCCTGCTCCTCTTTTGGCGGTTCACCTGCTATTTCTGTCCCTGGTGGATTTCCATGCCACTTGAAGTCACGCTCCATATAAGAAACACCTTTACCTGGGATGGTTCTAGCAATAATGACACTTGGTCCATCAAACACAGCTTGAGCACGACCCACGGCAGCAATTATTTCTGCAAAATTGTGTCCGTCTATTTCTTCTGTGTGCCAACCAAAACTTTCAAATTTGTGTGTCAAAGACTCTAATGGCATAACATCTTCTGTGTAGCCATCTATTTGAATATTGTTTCTATCTACTATTGCAATAAGATTTCCAAGTTTTTCTTTGTTAGCAAGCATTACTGCTTCCCAATTTTGACCCTCGTTTAATTCCCCATCTCCCAAAAGACAATAGAAAAACCTATCAGATGAAGGACCTTTGTCCATTCTATCAGCAATAGCCATACCAACAGCCTGAGAAAGACCGGCTCCCAAAGGTCCAGATGAAGTCTCTAGAGCTGGCAAAAATTCTCTGTGAGGATGCCCTTGGAGACGAGTTTTAAACTTTCTTAGTGTCAGAAGCTCTTCTACAGGAAAATACCCCGCATGAGCCATTGTAGCGTATAAGACCGGTGCTATATGGCCATTTGAAAGAATAAGCCTGTCTCTTTCTTCCCAAAATGGATCTCCTGGATTGTGGCGCAAAATAAAAAAATAAAGAGAGGTGAAAATATCAGCCATTCCCAAAGGTCCGGCAGAATGTCCTGACCCAGCAGAAACAAGCATCTCTATTATAGAAACGCGAATATCGTTTGCTTTCTTTTCAAGGAATTTTATTTTTTCGTCTGTTAAATTAGTAACCATCGATTGATTTTAAATAATTAAAAACTCGAATGGGACTGTCTGAATGTAAAATAGCTGAACCGGAAATAAGTTTTGTTGCACCAGCTTTTACAAGCTCTTCGGCTGTTTCTTCCGTAACACCAATATCAATTCCAATTATACGTTCTGGATAAAGATTATGCAATTTTTTTATCATCTCTATTGCGCTATCTTCTAGTTCTACTCCATGTCTACCCAAATTATCTGAACCCATTACTTGTATAAAATCTATTTCGTTTACATAAGGAACCAAATTTTCCACATCTGTCTTTGGTTTTATAGCCAAACCCAGAGCAACTTCAAATGTTCTACACTGATCTATTATTTTTTGCATATCTTTGACCGCTTCTACATGAACAACAACCGCTGATATGCCCGTATGAATCCAGTTTTCTAAAACCTCTTCTGGTTTTTCTACCATTAAATGAAGTTCTATCTCCATTTCTTCCCATTTTGGCCAACCAACATCTTCAGATTTTAAATCTTCAAAAAACTGACTGTCTTTTCCATTGAAAGGCCATGTGGCAACAGGAGTAAAAACTCCATCCGAAATATCTACCTGCACAATTTTAGCAAAATCTGAGACAAGATTAATTTCTTCTTCTAATTGCTTCTTTGTCTCTGGAATTATTGCTGGTATTACTTGAGTCATATATTTAAAATTAAAATATTTCTTCTATCTTTTTTATTCTTCTCACGTGCCGTTCTTCATCCGAGAAAGGAGTTTCAAGCCAAAGTAAAACAGCTTCTTTGGCCTCAGTGTTTGTTATAAAATGTGCACCCAAAGACAAAATATTGGCATCATTATGCTCTCTAGATAAAGTAATTATGTGTTTTGTGCCTCCGTAATAAACAGCGCACCTTACACCTTGAAACCTATTTGAGACTATAGCTTCTCCTTGTCCTGACCAACCCAAAACAATTCCCTTGGCATCTTTCTCTTCAGAAACAGCATAAGCAACTTTTGAAATGTAGTCTGGATAATCATCATCATGATCATATTTATTTGGACCACAATCAAAAACATTGTATCCTTTTTCATTAAGGAATTTTACTAATTCCCTCTTCATTTCAAAACCAGCATGGTCAGAACCAATGTAGATTCTCATGTAAATATTATACCACTTATACTATAACTAAGGCCAGGTAGTTAGATAAGGATCAAAATCAACGTAATCAGTTACAGGATTACCTGCTCCTGATGGATTTGAAGAATGATATGGTCCTGAAGAAGATCCCCAATAATTATTTTCAGCATCCACTAAAGTGGCTGTACTATTATAAATCCCACCATAAGGATTGTTATGTATAGAATTATAATTTGCATCCATAGATCCTCCAGAAAATCTAATTCCGTAATACTGATTATGAATTTCTGATCCTGATATTATAGAACTTCCATTAACTTGATAAATACCTCTGGAAGAAGAAGACGCCACTTCCGAATCAGTTATCTGTAAAACTCCTCCGTTATTATATATATTTGAATAAGAATTTTGACCGAAGGTGCCTCCATAACCTCCATAGCTCACGATGGCATTCAATAGACTAGTTGTAGCATTAGAATTTATCTTTATAGTATCCCAATCTCCTAAAGAAGGATATGTTGAAGTGCCGTTACTATTAGTATCGCCTCCTATTAGATCATTATGGAAAGAAGTTAGATAAACAGGTGAAGTAGAGCTTCCTTGTATATCTAGAATACCACTTACTGTAAACATAGAGCTAGGATTTCTAAATTTAATAATAGATCCTTCGTTTATAGTAATGATTTTTCCAGAAGGTATTGTTACCTGATCAATCAAATATACTAAACCACTTTCACCATTCCATTCTTGAGAAGTCCCAACGGATCCGCCAATTATAAGTCCTTTTGGGCCAGTTCCAGCGAAACTATTACCTGAATGAGTAAAAACGGCCCCTGAATCTAGTCCTATATATACAGGACTACCAGAATGATTATAAAAATCATTATCAACTATATTTAGGGTTTGTCCGCCATAAGTATGTATACCGTACCAATTATCATGAATAGTGCTTGAAGCTACATTTATATAACCACTTCCAGAAGAAGAATAAATGGCATATGGAATATCATGTAAATTACTATTTGCTATAGTGGTAGTTCCTAGGATATGCCAAATTCCACGATTAGTGTTGTTTGACAATTCAGAATCTATAAAATCTAAAACCCCTCCGTTGTTATATAGATTAGTATAAGAATTGCCATAAGTGTAATTATAGCCACCTCCATATTTAACGACAGAATGAGATAATGTAGTTGAAGCATTAGAGTTTATTCTTACAGCATGCCAATCGTCAGATGATGGTGTAGTAGAAGTTCCGTTATTGTTTGTATCTCCCCCAACTGAATCATCGTGTATAGAAGTAAAGTATATTTTAGAACTAGAAGAACCTTCTGCGTACAAATTACCATTAACATTCAACCCCGAACTTGACCCTGAAAATTTCACAACAGCACCAGGATGTATTGTAAGTATTGAACCAGAATTAATAGATACCATACCAGATACTAAATAAACTTGTCCGTCCCTCCATATTGTACTTGTGCTTATATTCGAAGAAACTGTATTGTATAAATTAAAAGATGGAGGATCTGTTGTCCAAAGATACCCTATATTATTAGTTCTTGGATCACTACCACCACCAAGCCATCCGTAAGGATCTACCTGGTCCGCTGAATACAAACCAACGCATTGACTACTTGCCGTATTACCTCCCGCATATATACTAAAGTGCAGATGAGCACCAGATGATTGTCCTGTGTTACCACTTGAACCTATTATGTCTTCTCTATCTACAGAATCGTTAAATGAAACTATTGAAGTGCTAGCTAGGTGACCATAAACAGTACAATGATCTTGGATAGAATGATAAATTGCTACATGAAAACCGTAACCTTGTCCAAAATCATTTATATTTTCCCATTTAGCCCTTTTTACAACACCACCATCCGCAGCAAAAATATCTTTACCAGTTACACCTGATGTTCCATAATCAATACCCCTGTGTCCGTCATAACAGCCCAATATACAGGAAGAGATATCAGAATCTGATCCAGAATACACATTTCCGTTGTATTTTGTCATTTGATTACTCACACCGTCATGATCAAACCATGCAGTTAAACTTATGTCTGAATCAGATAAATCAATAGGAAGAGTATAATAAGGATTACCAGCAAAAGTTACTACTGGAAAAAATAAAAACAAAAATAGAATTATAATATTTTTTATTTGCATATTATAGAGTTTAATATTTTATTAATTGTTTCTTTTGAAGTAGAATTTTTATTTTCTGCAAAGATACTTATATTATTACAGCCAGAGTCTGTGGACACGACAAGAAATAATCCGTTATCTGTGTTTTCCCATGTTCTTGTTATATTACCATTAACTATATACTCTGGATGTGAATATGTAACTCCCTCCTGACCAAACCCTCGTCCAGACTTATTAAAATTTGTTGAATAACCATTTCCATTAACTTGAATATTCATTAGAGTACCTACTGGATTGGAGTTAAAAGTTTCTTCTTTTTCTTCACTCGTTAGTCTTTTTTCTGATAAAACCCATTCCTTTGGATAAGCAAAAGCCATACCCCATTCTGTGTTTGAATAAGTTTTCCATCCGTCTGGAACGTTATTAGGAATTAACTGGTCCGAAGAATTATCAGAAACTTGATTAATTATAGAATTATTTGCTGTAAATATATTTTGAGAAAAAAGATAATAAGAAATTCCTACTAAAATCAAAACAATTAAAATTAATATTTTTTTATTCATCTTATTGAGCTAAATTTGGATAAACATTATCACCATTTTCCGTAATTTTTTCTACATTACCACCGCGGACAGACCATATTTGTTTTCCTAAGCCATCACTCAAAGTAAAAACTATAGTTTGTCCGTCCAAAGAATAGTTTGGATATTGAGCTAGACCATCACTAAAGTTTGTTTTTTGGTTTAATTTTTTATCTTCAAAATTGTACTCAAATATATTTGAACGATAAGCAAAAGCTATTTTAATATTATCTGATGACCAGACTGCAGGATATCCCCATGTTACTTTAGAGATTTCTTCTAATCCTGATCCATCTTTATTTATAACCCACACGGTTTGATTATCAGCACTAGCCAACAAATCTGTTTTCATAAAAGCTATTTTTTGCCCATCTGGAGACCACCTAATCCATGCAAAAATGTTATCGTTTCCTTTCACTAACAAAGTATCCGTTCCATCAGCACTACGCACATATATATCTGATCTATCGGTGTAAATATCAGTCAGAGTATACGCAATGTCTCCATTAAGAGAAATATCTGCCCCCGTTGATCCTTCGGGCAATCCAAAATCATCATATTGACCATCAATGCTTAAATAATAAATTCTTCTTCCATACTGATGTTGAACATCAGATATAAACAAGAGAACTTTACTACTATCTGGAGACCAAGATACAAAATAGCCCAACTTTGGTTCTACCATAGTATCTCCTTCTAAATCTGTTATGTATGTTAAAGTTTCTGATTCATTGGCATTATAAGTTACAGCTAAATATTTCTTATCTGGTGATATGTAGATTTTGTTTCTGACTTGATTAGTCTGCTTTTGAGAAACCTGTTTAGTAATTCCATAATCTACTGTAGTTATACTACTAGTACCCAGACCCTCATTGGAAGAGTTATATATAATTTTAGTTTCCTCTTTTCCAAATAAATTAAAAGACTCCTGCTGAGTCTTGCTTCTGGAAACTATTGTTGCACCCACAACACCACTACCCAAAACAATAAAAGAAATGATAGCCACAAGATAACGTTTTTTTATCATATACTAAATTATATAATATTGACTTTATCTAAATATACTATGTTATCCACATTAATATTACCACCGAATTTGTTCTTTAAATTTTAAATTAATTTCACCTCTTTGAGTTACCATATCTTCAGCAAATATCTGGTAATTAATCTTAATATAGTCTACCTTATCGAAAATAACATCTCTTACTCTTATGCCTAAATTCGAAAAAAATACTGGTAATTCAGGATAAACAATACCTTCCATGGATAATTGTTTAGTTGGCATATTATTTAAATGATCTACATCACTAAAACTAACATTACTAGAAAATGGTTTATGATCAACTTTTATATCTTTAGAGTATTGTAAAATTACTAAAGGGTTTTTAGCAACATATCTACCTTCATTTTTTAGAAACAATTGATATTCTACCTCTCCCAGAAAACCTTCTTTATTATCAGCCTCTATCTCCTTAATATGTTTTATGACCGATGGAACCATCAATAATTTGAGTAAAGGTTTTTGACGTACACCAAACATATCTTCTAATTCAAAATGCTCCAATATAAATTTCCCATTTTGATGTCTTTTAAAATATTGTTTTGATTTAGTAGATCTATGTGGAGTTTTATAGCTCTTTGGGATTAATAATACTAAAAAACCTTTACCTTCATTTTCTGTAATTGATTTAGACTCTATTCCATCAACCCCTGGTTGAACAGAATACGGTAAATAATCCATTACTCTTTTTTTAAAATCACCAATGTTGCTTATTGGAACCAACTCACTGGCAAAATCATTTGGCTTTTGTGTATTTATACCGAAAATTAAAACTCCCCCATCAGAATTAGAAAACTGAGAGATAGAATCACTTATATTTTTCTTATCAATATCATCTAAAGTAGAAGTAGAATTGTCGTTTTTTCCTTTAAATTCTAAATATAAACTCTCCTCTATTTTATTAGTAACTAAACCACTAATATCTTCTATAGAATTTATCTTACTAAATATATCTTTTGGTAAATTATTATCCATTTTTTATAAAAAGCTCGCTGTTTTAACTACATGCTCCATCAGAGAATGGGTGTAGCCCATTTCGTTGTCATACCAAGCGCAAACTTTGACCAAGTTACCATCTACAACTCTTGTAAGCCCTAGGTCTGCAATAGAAGCGTACTGACTTCCTAAAATATCAGAAGAAACAATAGGATCTTCTGTGATAGAGAAAATTTTTGACCAATGTTCTGTAACTGCAGCGTCTTTTAGTATTTTATTTACTTCCTCTACTGTTGTATTTCTCTTTGCAATAAAAGTAATGTCTGCAATAGAACCAGCAATAACAGGTACTCTCATAGAAATACCATCAAACTTACCTTCTAAATCTGTAATGGCCTTTGTAGTGGCTATAGCGGCCCCTGTGGTTGTTGGAACAATGTTTTGAGCTGCAGCTCTACCTTCTTTGAAATCCTTCTTATTTGGACCATCTACGATGCTTTGACTAGCAGTGTATCCATGAACAGTGTTTAAAATTGCTTTTTCTATACCAATAGTCTGATTTAAGATCTGAATAAGCGGACTTCCTGCATTTGTAGTACAAGAAGCGTTGGAAGTAACAATTTTTTCACTTAAAGTGTCGCAGTTTATTCCCATAAGTATAGTTCCTTGGGATGAGTCAGCAGGACTGTCTTTTGCAGGAGCTGTGATAACAACTTTTTTTGCACCAGCTTCTACATGAACTTTAGCTTTTTCAAAAGATGTGAAAACTCCTGTGGATTCGATAACTACATCAATATCCATTTCCTTCCAAGGTAAATTTGTAGGCTCTTTTTCGGAAAGGAATTTAAAAGTGTGTCCATCTGCTGTGATGCTTTTACCATCGTCCCCCGCTTTAACATCAGAGAAGGCTACACCATAAGCTGTGTCGTATTTCAAAAGATAAGCAATATTGTGAACATCACCAAGGTCATTTATTGCAACAACCTCAACATCGTCTCTTTTTCTAGAAATTCGGTAAAAAGCTCTACCGATACGCCCCCCTCCATTTATAGCTACTTTTATTTTTTTACTCATCTTTTTGAATTATTAATTTTAATTACAGAAATATTATATCATCTCTCTAGATATAGAAAAACATTTGAAATGCTAGTAGTAATACGATAAACTAGCCTCGGAGGAATGAATGACAAGAAATAAAGGACTTTCTACCTTCCAAAAAATAACACTATGGCTATCTATTGTTTTGGCTATAGTAATATTAATCGAGGGATACTAAAAAAACCGCAGGAGTCTATCCTGCGGTTTTTTAAAAAATTTGTGAATGTTTTTAAAAGTGTTTTATGAAAGATTTACTTCTTGGTCTCTACAACATCATCTATCGAACAAACTCCCCCCACACAAGCAAGTTCTGCTTTTTGTTCCAACTCATCTGTTGCTTCATAAGTTACAATCTTTGAGAAATCAATATGCTCAAATCTCTTACTCATTTCTTCATAAGTCTTTTTGTCTATTGTTTCATAAGGAGCAAGTTTGTAAATGTGATTTGATCTTGGCAAGAAAGAAAGCCCTCCTACAATATCCCAATTCTTGTAAACCCAGTTTCCTACTTCCAACCATTCTTCCTCACCAACAGAGATAGTTGTAGAAGGATTATGCTCTGTATAATTCAGTTTTAGTGTTTTCCAATATTCAAGTTGTTCTATGGCAGTTTGGTCATCTTTAAACAATGAACCATTTGGGGCTTTTACAGGGAAATCCAAAACAAAAGTTGTAGCACTTTCCATTGTTTGACCTACTTCAGGGTGGAAAGGAACACCTTGGTCTCTAAGCATTTTAAACAATGAGTCTGTTGCTGCGATTCTAACCCTTCTTATGTAATATTGTGAGTGTCTAGGATGCATTCCAGAAGAAGAATCCACTGTTTGTGACAAGTTTCCAGATGGTTTAACACAAGTTATACAAGAAGATTCATTTATACCAAATCTCTTAGCATAAATCTTGTTTATTTTTATTGCCTCATCTTTTAACTTCTTAAGCATTTCTGGTTTCCTAACAGCCGGAGAATCCCACTGACCTGTTATAGATACACCCAAAAGTCTTTCTTGTTCGCAATTTTGTTTCCATTCTTTTGAAAGATATGGGAATTTTGTAAGAGTAGCTTGGTATGTTCCCAAAATAGTTGCTATTCTCATCTTTCTCATCAAAGTGGCCTCTGTATCTTCTGCTCTAGCCACTATTTCTGAAAGGTTACAAAACTGTTTTGATTGTAATATAATTTCTCCACAAGGATTTGTTCCCCATTGAGGCTTTTTAATTTCTTCTTTAAATAATTCAATTCGTCTTTTTGGTAGAGTATACTCCAAAGACCCTCTATTAAATATTCCTCTTTCCCCAGAACCACTTTTTATCAAAGCCAACCATTCTTCCAAAAATTCTTCATTTGTTGGTTTTGAATTGTAAACAGCTGAGTTGTTTGCCAAAGATCTTTGTGGGTCTGTCATCCAAAACTGTCCTTTTTTGGCGTCTCTTATTGCAATATCATCCAAATCAGAAAGAGAAATCATGGCACTTCTTCTAACTCCACCAGAAACTACAATCTCACCTATTTTACAAATAATATCGTGTGCATCTATGTTTTCTAGTCTTCTACCTTGTCTTGCAAGCATTTTTTGTCTTGTAAAAACCAAAAGTTCTCTCAAAGGATCTGGACCTGAAGATTTTCCTCCCATAGTTTTAAGTCTTGCTCCCGCTGGACGAAGCTGTGAGTAATCAAAATCAACATCCAAACCTTCTGCCCAAGTTTCCATTCCAAAAGTCAAAGCATCGCACCAGCCCTCTTTGCTATCTGGTATAACAAAAGTATCTACTTTTTTACCTGTTTGTTTCTTTATCTGAGGAAGTTTTTGAATATTTTCACTCTCTACTGACCAACCAGCACCAGTACCACACATAGAGATATACATTATCTCTGCAAAGTCTCTAAATTTAGAAGGGGCAATGAAAGAACAATTGTAAGCAGCAACATTTGTCGCTCTAGCAGCAGGTCCAGCAAACTGCAACAACCTCATTGAAGGCATTGCTTCTTGTTTTAGTATTGCTTCCCTGACTTCTTTGTATTCAGAATCTTTCAACTTGTTTCCAAGATTCTCTTTCATGAAAGACATATATCTGTCTACTGTTTCAATCCAAGTTTCCCTTCTGTTTTCCTCGGGAATCCATTTTGAATATGTCCTATAATATATAAATTCTCCCAAAGAGTTCCTAAAATAATTTTTGCTATCCTGAGCAAGTTTTTTAACCTTTTCTGGCACTTCAATCCCCTTGTATCTCAACTTGTTTCTCTCTTCTCTATACAAAATATAAGATTTAGCTGTAGTAACGTACTCTGAAAGCATTAATTCTTTTTCTACAGAGTTTTGAATACCTTCAACTGTTGGAACAAAATTAGGATGTTTTTTAGAAATCCTTACTAAATCAGCAAAAACCTTATTTGCCACCATTTCTGCTTCCTCATAAGAGCCCTCATTAGCAGCTATCATAGCCTTATGTATAGCGTTTGAGATTCTATCTATGTCAAAATCAACAATCTGGCCATTACGTTTTTGAACTTTTTTTATCAAATCCGTTTTTTTTGTAATTTTTGTCGATTTTTTTGTTTCTTTTGACATATTTTTGCTGAAAAATTAAAAATTTTTGATAAAAATCCCTA